>JAODAY010000353.1 GCA_025463665.1 Microbacteriaceae bacterium | reverse complement strand
TGTTGCCGTCAGGCCTGCAGCTCGGCGACAACGACTCCCGCATCCTCGCCGTCGCGATGAACCTCGCGACCGACGGTCTCGCGGTCACGGTGGTGTCGAAGGACCTGCCGCTGCGCGTCAAGGCCGCCTCAGTGGGTCTCGCCGCGGAGGAATACCGCGCCGAACTCGCCGTCGACTCCGGATTCACGGGGCAGGCCGAGATCACCCTGAGCACCGACCAGATGAGTGAGCTCTACGGCGCCGAGCGTCTCGCCAGCAGACTCGTGCAGGACCTGCCGGTCAACACGGGCCTGATCATCCACTCGGAGCGGGGCTCGGCTCTCGGACGCGTCACAGCCCGCGGACAACTGCGCCTCGTGCGCGGCGACCGGGACGTCTTCGGGCTGCACGGCCGTAGTGCGGAGCAGCGGCTCGCCATCGACATGCTGCTCGACCCGGAGATCGGCATCGTGTCCCTCGGTGGGCGCGCCGGCACCGGCAAGTCGGCTCTCGCTCTGTGCGCCGGCCTTGAGGCGGTTCTCGAGAAGCAGCAGTTCCGCAAGATCATGGTCTTCCGTCCGCTCTATGCGGTGGGAGGCCAGGAGCTCGGATTCCTGCCGGGTGACGCTGCCGAAAAGATGAACCCGTGGGCGCAGGCGGTGTTCGACACGCTCGGCTCCGTCGTGTCGCAGAACGTACTCGACGAGGTGCTCGACCGCGGAATACTCGAGGTTCTGCCGCTCACCCACATCCGCGGACGTTCCCTGCACGACGCCTTCGTGATCGTCGACGAGGCGCAGTCGCTCGAGCGCAACGTGCTGCTCACGGTGCTCAGCCGCATCGGGCAGAACTCGCGCGTGGTCCTGACGCACGACGTGGCGCAGCGGGACAACCTGCGCGTGGGAAGGCATGACGGCGTGGCATCCGTCATCGAGTCGCTCAAGGGGCACCCGCTGTTCGGGCACATCACCCTGACCCGGTCGGAGCGCAGCGCCATCGCCGCGCTCGTGACCGAGATGCTGGAGGGCAACGAGCCGGCGTGACCTCGGCGCCGGGCGGGCCTGGCTGGGCTCGCCTGGCTGGGCGCTGGGCGCTGCGCTCGCCGCTGGGCGTCGGGCGAGGGCTCGGGGCGTTGACAGGGGCGGCAGATGGTGGTTCCGGATGCACCGGGCGAGCGATTTACCATCCCTCGCGTCGAGCTCCCGACACACTGGGGCGCGGCGCACGTTGCGGTGCAATCTTCTGCCCGCGAGCCTAGGCAACGACGACCGAAGTTTGCCCCTCAGCATGGCGGCGAATGCGGAGGGGCAAACTTCTGCTCGCCCGTGGGGGCGTGAGCGACCGAAGTTTGCCCCTCAGCACCGCCGGAGTGAGGCGGGTCCGGCTCAGCCGGGGTGCGTCATCGAGAGCACGTCGAGCGCCTTGTCGAGCTGCTCCTCGGTGACCTCGCCGCGCTCGACGAAGCCGAGGTCGATGACGGCCTCGCGCACCGTGATGCTCTGGGCGACGGCGTGCTTGGCGATCTTCGCCGCGGACTCGTAGCCGATGATCTTGTTGAGCGGCGTCACGATCGACGGCGACGACTCGGCCAGCGCACGGGCACGCTCGAGGTTGGCGGTGAGGCCGTCGACCGTCTTGTCGGCGAGCAGCACGGTCGAGTTGGAGAGCAGGCGGATCGACTCCAGCAGCGCCGTACCCATCACGGGGATCGCGACGTTGAGCTCGAAGTTTCCGGTGGCGCCGGCCCAGGCGATCGTGGCGTCATTACCGATGACACGCGCGCCGACCATGATCACGGCCTCGGGAATCACCGGGTTCACCTTGCCGGGCATGATCGACGAGCCGGGCTGCAGGTCGGGGATGTTGATCTCGCCCAGCCCGGTGTTGGGCCCAGACCCCATCCAGCGCAGGTCGTTGGAGATCTTGGTCAGCGAGACGGCGATGACACGAAGGGCTCCGGATGCCTCGACCAGGGCATCGCGCGCACCCTGCGCCTCAAAGTGGTCCGCCGCCTCGGTGATCGGCAGGCCGCTGTCTGCGGCGAGCTGGGCGATGACCTTCTGCGGGAAGCCGGCCGGGGTGTTGATCCCCGTTCCCACGGCGGTGCCGCCGAGCGGGACCTCGGCGACGCGCTCGATCGTGGACTGCACCCGGGCGATGCCGAGCCGCATCTGGCGGGCGTAGCCGGCGAACTCCTGGCCGAGCGTGACGGGCGTGGCATCCATGAGGTGGGTGCGACCGGATTTGACCGCCGTCTTCCAGAGCTCGGCCTTCACGTCGAGCGCCGCGGCGAGGTGCTCGAGCGAGGGGATGAGGTCGGTCAGCAGGGCGCCGGTCACGGCGACGTGCACCGAGGTGGGGAATACGTCGTTCGACGACTGCGAGGCGTTCACGTGGTCGTTGGGGTGAACGGGGGAGCCGAGGGCGGCGGAGGCGAGCGTCGCGAGCACCTCGTTCATGTTCATGTTCGAGGAGGTGCCGCTGCCGGTCTGGTAGGTGTCGACGGGAAACTGGTCGTGGTGCTCTCCCGCGATGAGCTGGTCGGCGGCGCCGACGATCGCGTCGGCGATGCCGCCGTCGATGATGCCGAGCGACCCGTTGACGATCGCGGCGGCGCGCTTGATGCGTGCGAGGGCCACGATCTGGCCGGATTCGAGCCCGGAGCCCGAGATGGGGAAGTTCTCGACCGCGCGCTGGGTCTGGGCACCGTAGAGGGCATCGACGGGAACGCGGACTTCGCCCATCGTGTCGTGCTCGATGCGGAACGCGGCGGATCCGTCGGTTGCTGCGGGAGTGGAGGTAGTCACGTCGTTGAGTCTTCTTCCGTGATGGAGGCGGTGCTGGGCGTTAGAGATTTCCAACGAGGATGTCGGGGACCGCGCGGCCCTCGAGCAGCCGATAGTTGGCGCCCACAACTGCAAGAGTACCCGCGGCGATGCCGTCGCTGATCAGCTCGGATGCCTCGATCAACTCGCGAATCGTGTCGCGCAGGTGTTCGTGGCCGACGTCGTGTGAGTCGACCGTGCCCGCGGGAATGGGGGCGTCGCCCACGTTCGCGAGGCGGCGCACCGCGGGGACGATCTTGGAGATGAGGTGGTCGATGTGTGGCGGCAGTGGCGCGGCGTCTTCCTGCTGCGATTCGATTGCCGCGAGCACGGCCCCGCACGAGTCGTGCCCGAGCACGACGATGAGCGGCACGTTGAGCACGGCCACGGCGTATTCGAGCGAACCGAGCACCGACTCCGAGATGATCTGGCCTGCGTTGCGCACGACGAAGAGGTCGCCGATGCCCTTGTCGAAGATGATCTCCGCCGCGAGCCGCGAATCGCTGCAGCCGAAAAGCGCGGCGTCGGGCGTCTGCGCCGTTGCGAGCGAGGCGCGACGCTCCACGTCTTGCCGCGGATGCAGCGGCTCGCCTGCGACGAAACGTTCGTTGCCGCGGCGCATCTCCTCCCAGGCCTTGGCGGGAGTCTTCTGCGACGGGGTCTCGTTCACTCGGCTGTCTCCTCCGCCGCGGTAGCGGCTTCGATGTCGGGGGTGAGGGATCCGGCGAGGGTGCGGAACTCATTGGAGTCCGCGGTGCCGTAGATCGCGTAGATGCTGTCGCCCGCCTCGGCGACCATCGCATAGGCGAGGTTGCCCGGGTCTTCGCCGTCGCGGTCGTCGTAGACGGTCCACTCGACGCCGTCGATCTGCTCGACGCTCGTCGCCACGTGCTGCTCGAGCAACGTGATGAGCCACGTCGGGTTGGCGTCGATGCCCTGGCTGAGCCCGATGAACTCGGTGCTCGGCGTGAGGAACCCGATGTACCAGGTGGTGATGCCGTCTTTCGACTCGCCGATGTTGGCGCTGTTGGCGCTCCATTGGGGCGGCAGCGCGGGGGTCGCGAGCGGTTCGTCGACGGTCGGCTGCGCGTCGGCGGCGACGCGCTCGAAGTCGACCGGCTCGCGCTGTGGCTGCTCGGGGCGCACGACGACGAGCACGACGAGCAGCATGAGGCCCACCGAGGCCGCGAGCGACCACAGCAGGTTGCGCAGGGTCTGGTTGGCGCGGTGTCTGCGGGAGTTCTCCGCCTTGCGGGCGGCGGTCTCCTCGGGAGTCTCCGGCCGACCGAGCTCCGCCACGATGCCGGGAGGCTTCACCCGCGTCGTTACTGAGCCCTTGCCAGTGCCTGAGCCCTTGCCAGTGCCTGAGCCCTTGCCGGTGCTCGGGCCCTTGCCGGTGCCTGATCCCTTGCCGGTGCCTGAGCCCTTGCCGGTGGTCGGGCCCTTGCCGGTGGTCTTCGCCGCCACGGGATTATTCGGTTCCGGTGAGTCGTGCCTGGTCGAGTCGGGCCTTCGCGCCGAGCAGCCACTCCTCGCATCGCTTGGCCGCCGCCTCGCCGCGCTCCCACAGGGCGAGCGACTGCTCGAGCGTTGTCGAGCCCTGCTCGAGCTCTGACACGACCCGGATGAGTTCGTCTCGAGCCTGCTCGTAGCTGAGCGAGCTGACGTCGACGTTCTGTGCTGTTTCCACGGGACGATTCTACCTAGCTGTCGGTGGGGGACTCGTCTGCGGCGGAGTCGATGGTGGAACGGACATGGCCCTTCGCGAGGGTGAGGAGGAGGCGCGCGCCGGGGGCGGCGTCGGCCGCGTCCCGCAGCGCCTCGCCCGATTCGAGCTGTGCGATGGCATAGCCGCGGTCGAGCGTGCCCTGCGGGGAGAGCGCACGCAGCTGTCCCGAGAGCTCCCCGACGCGCCGGAGCGAGCGTTCGACGACCCGCTCGACGAGGTCGCGGCTGCGGGCCACGTAGCGCGAGAGCTCTTCGGCGCGCGAGTCGACCAGCACCACGGGGTTGGCGAGCACGGGGCGGGATCGCAGCTGCTCGAGGCGGTCGATCTCGTGCGTGAGCATTCCGGTCACCCGCGTGCCGATTCGGGCGCGAGCGTGCGACACTCGCGCCAGCTCTTCGGCGACGTCGGGAACGACGCGCTTGGCGGCATCCGTCGGCGTCGATGCCCGCAGGTCGGCGACCTCGTCGAGCAGCGGTCGGTCGGCCTCGTGCCCGATGGCGCTGATGAGGGGCGTCGAGCAGGCGGATGCCGCGCGCACGAGTGACTCGTCGCTGAATACGAGCAGGTTCTGAAAGTCTCCGCCGCCGCGCGCGACGATGATCACGTCGACCTCCGGGTCGGCGTCGAGCAGCCGGATGCCCGCCGTGACCTCGGCCACGGCCCGCTCGCCCTGAACCGCGGCGTGGGCGACGCGGAAACGCACCGAGGGCCAGCGCAACTGGGCGTTGCGCAGCACGTCTTTCTCGGCATCGCTGTCTTTGCCGGTGACGAGTCCGATGAGCCCGGGCAGGAACGGCAGGCTCTTCTTGCGGTCGGGAGCGAACAGGCCCTCGGCGGCGAGGGTCTGGCGCAGCCGTTCGAGGCGTTCGAGCAGGTCGCCGAGGCCGACGTGGCGCATCTCGAACACCTGCATGGTGAGGGTGCCGCCCTTGACCCAGTAGTTCGGCTTGACCAGCGCGATGACCCGGTCGCCCTGCTTGAGGTCGGCCGGCAGCCTGGCCTTGACCGACGACCAGATGGTGAAGCCGACCGTGGCGTCCATGTCGAGGTCTTTGAGCTTGCCGTAGACGTTGCCGCCGGAGACGCCCCACTGGGTGAGTTCGCCCTCGACCCAGACGGTGCCGAGCCGATCGATCCAGCCCTTGATCTTGCTCGAGAGCAGCCCGACGGGCCACGGGGTATCGACGGTGGACGGGGCATCCGTCACGGCGGCGGTGAACTCTGCCAATCTGCCCTCCCAGTAAGTGTGCGGCGCCTCGCGGATAGAATCGAGGGGTGAGCAATATCACCAATGGAAACGCCATCGTGCATCTCGAGATGCCGCGAATTCCCGCGCTGCGGAACAGGCTAAAGGATACCCCCGTCACCGGCACGAAGCGGGTGCTGCTCGCCGCTCCGCGCGGATACTGCGCTGGGGTGGACAGGGCCGTCATCGCGGTCGAGAAGGCGCTCGAACGTTTCGGCGCCCCCGTCTACGTGCGCAAGCAGATCGTGCACAACATTCATGTCGTCTCCACGCTGGAGAAGAAAGGCGCGATCTTCGTCGACGAGGTCGACGAGGTTCCGGCCGGCTCACACATAGTCTTCAGCGCGCACGGCGTCTCGCCCGCGGTCGTGCAGGGCGCCGCGGACCGCGCACTCGACGCCATCGACGCGACCTGCCCGCTCGTGACCAAGGTGCACCGCGAGGCGGTGCGCTTCGCGCGCGACGACTTCCACATCCTGCTCATCGGACACGAGGGTCACGAGGAGGTCGAGGGCACCGCGGGCGAGGCCCCGGACAACACGACGCTCGTCGGCAGCCCCGAGGAGGCCGACACGGTCGAGGTGAAGGACCCCGACCGCGTCGTCTGGCTCTCCCAGACCACGCTCTCCGTCGACGAGACGATGGAGACCGTGCGTAGGCTCCGCGCCCGATTCCCCAACCTGCAGGACCCGCCGAGCGACGACATCTGCTACGCGACCCAGAACCGTCAGGTCGCGATCAAGAAGGTCGCCACCGACGCCGACCTCGTGATCGTGGTCGGCTCCGCGAACTCGTCCAACTCGGTGCGCCTCGTCGAGGTCGCCCTCGAGCACGGCGCCAAGGCCGCCTACCGCGTCGACTACGCGAGCGAGGTCAAGCAGGAGTGGCTCGACGGCGTCGAGACCGTCGGCGTGACCTCGGGCGCATCCGTGCCGGAGGAGCTCGTGCAGGAGCTGCTCGACGACCTCGCCGGCGCCGGCTACGGCGACGTGACGCAGGTCAAGACGGCGGAGGAGGACCTGATGTTCTCCCTGCCCAAGGAGCTGCGCAAGGACATCTCCGGCCGCACCGACGCGCGCGCCATCGGTGGCCGGGTACGGGCAACGGCATGACCGACCCGCACGCGACGCCCGCCGCCCCGGAGCCGCGACCCACATCCGGTCCCGCCCCGCGCTGGGGCGAGTACGCGCCGCTGCCGCCGGCACCGCCCGCGCAGCCGCTCGCGCCCGCCCACGCCAGTCCCGTTCAGGCGGGTTCCGCTCACCCGGCCGGCGGAGCCGGCGCGGTGCCGGTCCGCAAGCGACGCACCTGGGACATGGT
>JAODAY010000270.1 GCA_025463665.1 Microbacteriaceae bacterium | reverse complement strand
TGGTGCGAACGAAGGCGCCGCCCTTGCCCGGCTTCACGTGCTGGAACTCGATGACGGTCCAGAGCTGGCCGTCCATCTTGAGCACGATGCCGTTCTTGATATCAGCGGTTGAAGCCATGGTTATGAGGATCCGATCGGTAGAATTGAGGGCTGCTCGAACAGCCGGAAAGGCGAAGTCGTGCTGGTGGGCGTACTTATGGGCGCATGTGCCGCATCGTAACCACGAAACCGAAGGTCGAGTCTACCCTTTCAGCGGTCGGCGCGGGTGGCGGCAGCCCGTGACCGCACGATCGCGGAGAGCGCGAGCGCGTAGGAATCCAAGCCGAAACCGGCGATGACGCCCGTCGCTACGCCTGAGATGACGCTCGTGTGGCGAAATTCCTCGCGGGCGTGCGGATTGGAGATGTGCACCTCGACGAGCGGGATGCCCGCCTTGGTGACCATCGCCGCCGCGTCGCGCAGCGCATAGGAATAGTGCGTGAAGGCGGCGGGGTTGAGGATCACCGGCGTCGTGGTGTCGACCGCCTCGAACAGCCAGCCCATGAGGGTCGCCTCGTCGTCTGTCTGCCGCACGTCGATGGTGATCCCCTGCGGCGCCTCAGCCTCGAGCAGCGCGCGCAGGGCGTCGAGGTCCTGGTCGCCGTAGACGTCGGGCTCGCGAGAGCCGAGACGACCGAGGTTGGGACCGTTGAGTACGAGCACAGTGGTCATCAGACGCCGACCTCCTGGTAGGCGAGGAACATGAGCGACTCGTCCGGCGCCTCGAGCACCGTCGGCTTCGCGATGTCGTCGAGAACGATGAAGCGCAGCATGCCAGCCCTCGTCTTCTTGTCGCGCTGCATCGTGGCGAGCAGCGTCTTCCACCGACCGACCGGGTAGTCGATCGGCAGGGTGAGAGAGGTCAGGATGCTGCGGTGCCGGTCGACGGCGGCGTCGCTGAGCGACCCCGTCAGTCTCGCGAGTTCCGCGGCGAACACCATGCCGACCGAGATGGCCGCGCCGTGGCGCCAGCGGTACCGCTCGGCGTGCTCGATCGCGTGACCGAGGGTGTGCCCGTAGTTGAGGATCTCCCGCAGGCCCGACTCCTTGAAGTCCTCCGCCACGACGCGGGCCTTGAGGCCGATGGCGAGCTCGAGCACGCGGCGGAATTCCGGCGTGGTCGGGTCGGTGACGCGGTCGACGTCTGCCTCGATGATGTCGAGAATCTCGGGCTCGGCGATGAATCCGGCCTTCACGATCTCGGCGAAGCCGGCGAGGATCTCGTTGCGGGGAATGGTGTCGAGGGTGTCGAGGTCGACGATTACCGCGGCGGGGGCGTAGAACGAGCCGACGAGGTTCTTGCCCTCCGCGGTGTTGATCCCGGTCTTGCCGCCGATGGAGGCGTCGACCATGCCGAGCACGCTCGTCGGCACCTGGATGAGCTTCACCCCGCGCAGCCAGGTCGCCGCGACGAAGCCGGCGATGTCGGTCGTTGCTCCCCCGCCGAGGCCGATGACCGCGTCGGTGCGCGTGAAGTCGGTCTGGCCCATGATCTGCCAGCAGAACGCGGCGACCTCGATGCGCTTGGCGTCTTCCGCGTCTGGCACCTCGGCGAGCAGCACCTCGTAGCGACCCTGCAGGCTGTCGCGCAGCGCGTTGGCCTTCGCCCCGAGCGTGGGCGGGTGCACGATGAGCACCTTGGCGACCTTGCTGCCGAGCTGGTCGGCGAGCGAGCCGATGAGACCGGTGCCGATGAGGATGTCGTAGGGGTCGTTGCCCGTGACGCTGATCGTGGTAGTGGCTGTCACTGGTCTGTCTCCTGAATCCAGCCGACAACGTCGGCGGCGATGTGGTCGAGGGGTAGGTGCGAGGTGTCGAAGGTGCGCGTCGTCAGCCGGTCGTAGAGCGGTCGGCGGGCCTCGACGAGCGCCGTCCACGCCTCGATACCGTTGACGAGCGGGCGTTTGTCTCCCGCGATGCGCCCCTCGACGGCCTCCGGGCTCACCGTGAGCTGCACGACGCGGAGCCCGTCGAGGTCGCGCTGGGTTTCCTCGTCGAGCACGGCTCCCCCGCCGAGGGCGACGACGGCGTGCTCGCGGAGCGCACTCGCGACGGCGGCGCGTTCGAGCGCGCGGAAGTGCGCCTCACCGTGGTCGCGGAACAGGCTCGCAATCATCCCGTGCTCGGCGATGATGCGCTTGTCGGTGTCGATGAATGGCACGTCGAGCAGCTTCGCGATGCGCTTGCCGAGCCGGGTCTTGCCGGCGGCGGGCGCGCCGATGAGCACGACCACGGGATGCTCGGGCGCGACGGGCCCGGGCACGCCAGACCCGGGCTCGGCGGGCGCGCCGTGCATTCCGGGGCCGTGCACGCCCGGGCTAGGCACGCTCGTCCTGGGCCTGCGTCGTGCGCAGCGCGTCGGGGATGTCGGCGAGGTAGCCCTCGAGGTTGCGGCGGGTCTCTCCCACCGAGTCTCCGCCGAACTTCTCCAGCACGGAGTTGGCGAGCACGAGCGCGACCATCGCCTCCGCCACGACGCCTGCCGCGGGAACGGCGCACACGTCGGAGCGCTGGTGATGGGCCTCGGCCGCGGCCCCGGTCGCGACATCCACGGTTCGAAGCGCGTGCGGAACCGTCGCGATGGGCTTCATGCCGGCGCGCACCCGAAGCACGGTGCCGGTGCTCATGCCGCCCTCGGTGCCGCCCGCCTTGTCGCTGAGGCGCGAGATCGATTCGCCGTCGGTCACGAGCTCGTCGTGCGCCTCGGAGCCGGGGCGGGTGGTGGTGAGGAAACCGTCGCCGACCTCCAC
>JAODAY010000264.1 GCA_025463665.1 Microbacteriaceae bacterium | reverse complement strand
CATAGCTCGACTCTGCCGAGGCGAGAAACACGTAGGCCGGAGCGAGCTCGGCGGGCTGACCCCATCTGCCGAGCGGAGTCCCCGAGCCGACTTCCGGAAGATCCTCCGGCGGCTGGCCACCCGCCGTCTGCAGGGGCGTCCAGATCGGCCCCGGTGCGACCGCGTTCACGCGGATGCCCTTCGGGGCGAGCTGCTGCGCGAGGCCCTTGGTGAAGTTGTTGATCGCCGCCTTCGTCGACGCGTAGTCGACCAGAGTCTCCGAGGGGACATAGGCCTGAACAGAGGTCGTGTTGATGATGGTCGACCCTGGCTTCAGGTGAGGCAACGCGGCCTTCGTGATCCAAAACATCGCGTAGACATTAGTCTTGTAGGTCTCGTCGAACTGCTCGTCGGTGATGTCGAGCAGATCGGACTGGTTCTGCTGCTTGCCCGCGTTGTTGACGAGTATGTCGAGACCGTCTAGTTCCCTCACGGCGGTGGCGACGAGTTCGCGGCTGAATTCCGCAGAGGTAATGTCACCCGGGATGGCGACCGCTTTCCGACCGGCCTCCTCGATGAGCGCGACAACCTCACGCGCATCCGTCTCCTCCTCGGGGAGGTAGGAGATCGCGACATCCGCACCCTCACGGGCGTAGGCGATCGCCACAGCCGCGCCGATTCCAGAGTCGCCGCCGGTCACGAGAGCCTTGCGGCCCTCCAGCCGTCCCGTTCCACGGTATGTCTTCTCGCCGCGGTCTGCCTTTTCCTCGAGATTCGCATCGAGCCCCGCACCCTCCTGATATTGCACGCTCGGGTCAAACTTCGAGTACTTCTTGCTCGGATCTTCGAGGGTGTACTGGTCTGCAGACATGGTCTCCCTTAGGTAGTCGGTTTTCCTGCCGTTCGAGCGTATGCGTCGGCTCCCGATCGGCGCAGGGGTTGCAATAGCGGACGCTTTCGGATGTTATCGCTCCACCCGGTAGTGCAGGTGGGTGACGCCGCCCTCACCGGCAAGGACACGCGTGCGTTGCAGTTGCACCTGCTCGGCGGCAAGGTTGTCGAACAATCGCCGCCCCTGGCCCAGAAGCACCGGGACAACGTGCAGCTCCAGTTCGTCCAATATCCCCGCGGCCAGGGCCAGTTGCGCGACCGCCGCACCGTGGACAAGAACGTTCTTGTCGCCGGCTGCCTCCTTCGCGCGGCTGATCGCGACCCCGACATCGTCGACGTATGTGACAAGCGGCCAGGACTCTATGTCCAGGACTCTATGTCGAGTGCGGGCGCTTGCCGGCTGAGGATGAAGATCGGGACGCCGTCGTGGTGATCACCGCCCCATCCGTTTGCCGGCTCGAAGGTTCCTCGGCCGGCGACGACGGCGCCCGTAGCCATGAATTCCGATACAACTTGGCCGTTCACCACCGCTTCGGACACGAGCGGAGAGGTGTGGCTGCTCATGCGGGGAATATCGGCAAAAAGCCAGTCGTGGAGGCGTTCGCCACCGTCGCCGAGCCCGTTACCGGGACCCTCGTTCGGGCCGGCGATGAACCCGTCGAGAGACATCGACATGTACAGGACGGTGGCGCCCATGCGGTCACTCCGTTCTGATTAGCCAAGCGTTCAGGAGCTACGGGCGGCAACGCCGTCGAGCCGCAGTGTCGACGACTCGTCTCGATGGCTGCCTGTGGTGCCGCCGTGCCTGTCGGGGACTGCTCCTCCGGCGCCGTTCTTCAGCACTCCATAAAACGCCATCGCGTGCCCGCGGCCGACTCCGTAGTCATCGGCAAGCCACGCGAGGACATCGGCTGCCTTGGTGCTCGGCCCGTATCCGCGGCCACCGGCTTCGTCGAGCAACTGCTGCGGAGTTCTGCCGGATTTCGCTTCGACAGCGTCGAGATACGCCTGGTACGACATCCCTTACCCTCTCTATCGAAGCCGCGCGGGCGACCTGATCGACAGTAACCCTGCCAGATCGGGAACGGAAGGTCCTCACGACGGTCGTGCAAAGGTTTCTGAGGCACCGTCACTTACGGGGTGCGAACAGGATTGAGTCGAAGACGGCTCGGGCCTCACGCCTGAGAGCTGGGTCGACAGGGACGAACTCAGCCACCGCGAGCACAGCGAGCTCGCCATTGAGGTCGAACACCCGCTCGGTCCCGCGTGTGCTCACCGCCAACAACCCGTGTGCGCAGGCGTCCCGACGTTCCGACCAGATGCAGATCAGGGCATGGTCGCAGCTGGCGATGTCGACGCCGTCCTCGACGGACCGGTCAAACTCAACGCCCGTGTAGTCCCCCACCGTGACCTCGACAGGGGAGGTGGTTACCATCGCCGATTGTGCCGTCATCGCAGCAACGTAGGCCTTGCGCGACGCCTCGACCTCGACCATCGCGTCACGCCACGCACACCCGTTCGTTGGAATAAGGACTGGGCGCTCGGAGACGTGGCCAACACTCTGGAAACTCACGGCGACCCCCCACTCTCCCGCTACCTCCTTGAACGCGCCCCAGCCGACCGACTCCCAGCCCTCTGGGAGCGTGATCTCGAACGGAACCGTCAAGTCGGTGACTATGTACGTGCCGGGGTCGACCTCGCCACTGCTCGGCCAGGATGCCGTTGAGTCGGCACCTGCGGTCGGGGCGTGAGACGGCGTCTCGGTGGCGGTGCATGCCGCGAGGCCGGCGCACGCCAGGAATGCGAGAGCGACACCCATCCCCTGCCACCGCGGCGCCCGACGAGCATGGGAGCGCCGGATTGATGTCCACATGTCGCGTCCTTTCGTTCGATCCATCTGCAACTCGTTTGGCTGCTGGGATCAGTACAGGACGCACCGATATCAGCCGGATACCGGCGCCGTCCGAATCGATGGTGGATCCGCTCGGCGGTAAGCGCCGCTGCATCCGTTCATCTCGATCGAGCGTCGTCCCGCCGCAGCAACTATCTCGAAGCTGTTTCGTCTGTCGTCAGCTGGCGGCTCGAGTCACGAGCGCACCGAGCATCGCAAGGTCGGCTGCCGTCATCTCGTTGTGAACGGCAAACGCCGTCGCCCATACTGCCCCGTCGTCTAGTGAAGCCGCTGTGTCGAATTCGAACGTCGAATAGCGCACCTT
>JAODAY010000249.1 GCA_025463665.1 Microbacteriaceae bacterium | reverse complement strand
GAGCCACTCGATGCTGCTCAACGTCATCGGCCGCGGCGGCGACGCGTTCGCCGAGATGCGTGAGCTCATCGCCTCCTCGCACGAGCCGTGGCGGTCGCAGCTCGCGCTCGAGCGGCGGGCGCTCGCGATCTACCGCACGCTGCGGACCGCGGGCGTCGTCGAGCAGCACGCCGACCCGCACGGCGGGCCCGACCGCATCCGCCTCACCGTCGACCTGCAGCCGAACTTCGCGCTCAACCAGCCGCTGTCGCCGTTCGCGCTCGCCGTGTTCGAGCTGCTGGAACCCGAGTCGCCCACCTACGCCCTCGACATGGTCTCGGTGGTCGAGTCGACGCTCGACGACCCGCGGCCGATCCTGTCGCAGCAGCAGTTCCTCGCGAGGGGCGAGGCCGTGGCGTCGATGAAGGCGGAGGGCATCGAGTACGACCAGCGCATGGAGCTGCTCGAGGACGTCACGCACCCGCAGCCCCTCGCCGGGTTGCTGGGGGAGGCCTTCGCGACCTACTCCGCTTCGCAGCCCTGGATCGGCGACTTCGAGCTGAGCCCGAAGTCGGTCGTGCGCGACATGTACGAGCGCGCGATGACCTTCGCCGACTACGTGGGCTATTACAAGCTCGCCCGCAGCGAGGGGCTCGTGCTGCGCTACCTCTCCGACGCCTACCGCGCGGTGCGCCAGACGGTGCCCGACGAGGCGAAGACCGAGGAACTCCTCGACCTCATCGAGTGGCTCGGCGAACTCGTGCGGCAGGTCGACTCGAGCCTCGTCGACGAGTGGGAGCGCATGACCAATCCCGTGGCGCCAGGGGAGAAGCCAGTGCTGCCACCGCCGCCACCCTCGATCCTCACCAACCCGCGGGCCTTCCGGGTGCTCGTGCGCAACGAGATGTTCCGCCGCGTGCAGCTCGCCGCGCTCGATGCCTTCGAGGAGCTCGGCGTGCTCGATGCACCCCGGGGCTTCGGGCCGGGAAAGTGGGCGGACGCGCTCGACGCCTACTACGAGGTGCACGACTACATCGGCACCGACGCCGACGCGCGCAGCTCCGCGATGATCATTGTCGAGGAGGGGCCGGCCGAATGGAAGGTGCGCCAGATCATCGCCGACCCCGCGGCCGACCACGACTGGGGGATCAGCGCGACCGTCGACCTCGCCGAGTCGGCGGAACTCGGAGTTGCCGTCGTCACGGTCACCGACTTCGGGATGCTCCAGACGGTCTGACCGCTCTCAGCCGCCGAACACGCACCGCTCGAGGTACTCGTTGCGGAACTTGCCCTCCGGGTCCATCCTCGACGCGAGTGCGCGGAAGTCGGCCATGCGCGGGTAGAGCGGTTCGAGGTCGGCGCGCGTCGCGGCGAACGCCTTGCCCCAGTGCGGGCGGGCGCCGAGCGGCAGCAGGAGGGCCTCGATGTCGGGAAGGATCGACGCGACTTCCCTAGCCAGCGGCTTCCAGGTGAAGTGGATGCCGACGGCGTCCGTTCCCTCCGCGCCGCTCAGCCATAGCGTGTCGGCGCACATGGTGCGCAACTCGGTGATGAGCAGCAGCGGTGCGATGCGGGAGCCGAGTGTGCGCATCGCCTCGATCGCCGCGACCGCGTTCGCGCGAGGCACGAGGTACTCCGACTGGATCTCGTCGCCGATCGACGGGGTGAAACCGAGCTTGAAGTGCGCGAGCCGCTCGTTCCACGGGCCCGCGACGCCGCCCTGCGTCGTCGTGTTCGACGCGGGCGCGTCGGGCAGCATGTGGCGGCCCACGACGTGGCGCGTGGCCCCGAAGAACTCCTCGGGGGGCGCGGCATCCAGAAGCCGGCTTTTGAGCCATGAGGTCCCGATCGTGTCGCCGAGCCAGTCGGTGAAGATGCTCACGCTGTAGGCACTCGAGGTGATCGCGTCGAAGTTCGACAGGAAGGTCGACCAGGGCAGGCCGTCAAAGAGGTCCTGCCGAACCTGGAAGCTGGGCTGGATGTCGATCGTGACGCTCGTGAGAACGCCGAGCGCACCGAGCGACACGACGGCCCCGTCGAAGTCGGCGTCGCCGCGGGCGAGACGCAACAGCTCGCCGTCCGCCCCGACCAGCTCGATGCCCGCGACGGCTGCCGCGAGGGTGCCGTTGGTGTCGCCCGAGCCGTGGGTGCCGGTCGCGGTCGCTCCGGCGAGGGAGATGTGGGGGAGTGAGGCGAGGTTGTGCAGGGCCCAGCCCCTGTCCTGCAAGACGGACGCCAGGTCGCCGTAACGGAGCCCGGCGGCGGCTGTCACCGTGCGGCGCGACTCGTCGATCGAGATCTCGGCGGGCAGCGAATCGAGACTCACGAGGCTGCCGCGCGAGTCCGCGAGGTCGTTGAACGAGTGCCTGCTTCCGAGCGCGCGGATGGTCGGCGAGACCGCGACAACCTCCTGCAACTCTGCGAGGCTCGTGGGGCGCAACAGGGTCGCCGACTGATAGCGGTGATTGCGTGCCCAATTTTCGCCCGTTGGGCCGGTCGGGACCTGATCGGTGCGGGGTGAGGAAGCCATTGGCCCCATTCTGCCCCAGGTCGAGTTCTGCGCAGTTCCACCGTTTTCGGAACTTACGAAAAGTAGACTGGCGCGATGCCGAACAGCCCCGCCCTCAACACTCCCACCACCGAGGGCCGTGAACGCCGCACCCACGGAGCCGCCTTCGTCGAATCCCGCGCCACCCTCGACGACCTCGACATCGTCGTCAAGCGCTTCGGCGGACCGGTCGGTGGGCGCGACTACGTGCTCGTCCACGGCATCGGGGTGTCCTCCAGGTACTACCACCCGCTCGCTGCCGAGCTCGCGACGACCGGCACGGTGTGGGTCATCGACCTTCCCGGATACGGCTCGGCGCCGAAGCCCGGCCGCGACGTCTCGATCGACGGCCACGCCGCTATCCTCGGCCGATTCCTCGACGCGAACGGCATCGACAACCCCGTGCTCGTCGGGCATTCGATGGGGTGCCAGGTCGTCACGGCACTCGCCGCGGGGCGCCCGCGATTGAGCGACCAACTCGTGCTCCTGGCACCGACCATCAATCCGGCCGAGCGCCGCGTCTGGCGCCAGGCGTTCAACCTCGGCCGCGACCTGTTCGTCGAGCCGGTGCGCTCGAACGCCGTCGTGATGACCGACTACATCTTCCGCTGCGGACCTGCCTACTATCTCAAGCAGCTGCCGCACATGATGGACGACCACATCGAGGACCGCCTCCCCGGCATCCCGACCCGCACGCTCGTGGTCGTCGGCCGCAAAGACCCCGTCGTGCCGATCGAGTGGGCCGGACGAGTCGCGAATCTCCTGCCGCGCGGCACCCTCGCCGTCGTCGGCGGCCCGCACGTGATCATGTACACCGACCCGAGGGCCATCCGCGACCTCATCCTCGAACACGGCGAAGGCGCATGATCGCTCGCGCCTGGGCCTGGCTGCTCGACTACGTATACGCCGTGCGCGTGCAGGCCGTCATCCTCCTCGGGCGCGGGCTGCCGCCGAGTCACGAGGGCGAGGCGGGCCCGGTGCTGCTCATCCCGGGAGTCTACGAGCGCTGGCAGTTCATGCGTCCCGTCGCTCTGCGCCTCGCGGCGGCCGGTCACCCGATCCACGTGGTCGAACCGCTCGGGTACAACCGCACGGCTGTGTCGGATGCCGCGGAGGTGGCCCAGCGCTACCTCGACGACCACGACCTGCACAACGTCACGATCGTGGCCCACAGCAAGGGCGGCCTCATCGGCAAGCACATGATGCTCGTCAACGATCGGGCGGGACGCATCGACCGCATGGTCGCGATCGCGACCCCGTTCAACGGCTCGTCGTACGCGAGGTTCCTGCCCGGCCGCACACTGCGCGCATTCATGCCGACCGAGACCACCCTCGCAATGCTCGGGGCCAACGCCGAGGTCAATTCCAGGATCGTATCGATTTTCGGCGCGTTCGACCCGCACATTCCGGGAGGCAGCGCGCTCGCCGGCGCCACGAACCTGCGCATGCCGGTGAGCGGCCACTTCCGCATCCTGGCCGACGCGGCGGTTCTCGCCGAAGTGGAGTCGGCCGCCCGCCAACAGTCGGCGTAACGAGCAAGGCGGGTGTTGACTGGAGACATGACACGCGACCACCGACTCGTCCTCACGATTGCCGTGCTCGCCTCTTTCGTCACCTTCCTCGACGGTTCCGTCACCAACGTCGCCCTGCCCGCCATCAGTGCGGAACTCGGGGGCGGCCTCACCGTGCAGCAGTGGGTCGTCGACGCCTACCTCATCACACTGGGTACCCTCATCCTGCTCGCGGGCTCGCTCTCCGACGCCTTCGGCCGCATGCTGGTGCTGCGGGCGGGGCTCTACGGCTTCGCGGCAACCTCCGTGCTCATCGCGATCGCCCCCACGGCCGAACTGCTCGTCGTGATGCGCGGGGCGCAGGGCATCGCGGGCGCGCTCCTCGTGCCGAGCTCGCTCGCGCTGATCATCTCCACCTTCAGCGGTGCCGCACAGGCGAAAGCGATCGGCACCTGGACCGGCTGGACCAGCGCCGCCTTCCTCATCGGTCCGCTGCTCGGGGGCCTCTTCGTCGACTACCTGAGCTGGCGACTCGTGTTCGCCATCAACACGGTGCCGATCGCGGTGACACTCGTGCTCATCGCCAGGCTCGGGCAGAAGAACGTGCGTCCGCACGGCGCGCGCATCGACTGGGCGGGCGCCCTGCTCGGCGTTGTCGGCCTGGGCGGACCCGTCTTCGCGCTCATCGAACAGGCCAACCTGGGGTGGAACCACCCCGCCATCTACCTGCCGATGGCGATCGGGGTCGTGTGCTTCACGGTCTTTCTGCTCCGGCAGCGCACGACCGAGCACCCCATGCTGCCCCTCGAGCTTTTCGCGGTGCGCAACTTCTCGGTCGGCAACGTCGCGACGACCCTCGTCTACGCCGCCCTCTCGCTCGGCGGCTTCCTCCTCGCCGTGTTCCTGCAGCAGGTCGCCGGGTACTCGGCGACCGCGGCCGGTCTCGCGATGCTGCCGGTCACGCTCGTCAGCATCCTGCTGTCGTCGTATTTCGGCGCTCTCGCCGGCCGCTTCGGTCCGCGGCTGCTCATGGGTCTCGGGCCGATCATCGGCGGCATCGGCTACCTCCTCATGCTGGGCATCGGCGAGGACGCCAACTATCTCACCGAGGTGCTGCCCGGCGTTCTGCTCTTCGCGCTCGGCCTCACCGTGACCGTCGCACCGCTCACCTCGGCGATTCTCGGCTCCATCCCGGTCGAGCGCTCGGGCATCGGTTCCGCGATCAACAACGCCGTCTCGCGCATCGCCGGGCTTATCGCCATCGCCCTGCTCGGTGTCATCCTCGGCGGCGACCTCACCGTCGACTCGTTCCACCGCGGCCTCGTCGTCACCGGCGCGCTGCTCATCGCGGGCGGCATCGTCTCGATCGTCGGCATCCAGAATCCGGTGCGTGACACTGTCGGCACCCGGCGGCCGCTCGAAGGGAACAGGCCGCCGCGGGTCGCGCCGGAAGACGCGGGCTAGAGCGAGCGT
>JAODAY010000210.1 GCA_025463665.1 Microbacteriaceae bacterium | reverse complement strand
CGAACCGGTCCGATTTCGAGCCTCGGTGCGTGGCTAGATTCGCTGCCAGGCCGGCTTGTTCTCCCAGACGTAGCGGTAGTAGTCGACCTCGCGCAGCTCGCTCGCGGCCTCCTCGTCGAGCACGACGGTGGCGTGCGGGTGCAGCTGGATCACGGAACCGGGATGGCTCGCCGAGACGGGGCCCTCGACGGCGGCGGCGACCGCGGGCGCCTTGCCCGAGCCGAACGCGAGCAGCACGACGTGCCGCGCACGGAGGATCGTGCCGAGGCCCTGGGTGATGCAGTGCATCGGAACGTCGTCTGCTGATGCGAAGAAGCGCGCGTTGTCGCGCCGCGTCTGCGCGGTGAGGGTCTTCACGCGAGTGAGGGACGCGAGCGACGAACCGGGCTCGTTGAACCCGACGTGCCCGACGGTGCCGATTCCGAGCAGTTGCAGGTCGATTCCGCCCGCGGCGAGGATCGCGCGCTCGTAGTCGTCTCCGGCGGTCGCGATTCCCTCCAGGGAGCCGCGCGGCACATGCACGTTTGCGGGCGAGAGGCCGAGCGGTTCGACCACGTCGCGGGTGATCACCGCGCGGTAGCTCTCGGGGTGACCCTCCGGCAGTCCGACGTATTCGTCGAGCGCGAAGCCGCGCACCGCAGAGAGGTCGAGATCGCGCTCGCGCACGCGCCGCTCGAGCGCCGAGTACACCGGCAGCGGCGTCGACCCGGTGGCGAGACCCAGAACGGCGTCGGGCCGGGCGGCGAGCAGGTCGGTGATCGCCCCCGCCACGAGTTCACCCGCGGCGTTCGGGCTGTCGAGGATGACGATTTCGGCCATCGTCAGCGCCCCGCCGCGGCGGAGGCCGCGGCATCCGGCCTGAGGGCCGCCTCGACGTAGCCCAGGGCGACGTGGGGTGACACTCCCAGCTGGCTCACCCGGTCGGCATAGGCACGCGCCGCCACCTGCGCCTGCTGTTCCGTCGCGTCGCCCTGGGCGCTCACGAATGAGCCGTTGCGGCCACGCGTCTCGATGAAGCCGTCGCGCTCCAGCTCGCGATAGCAGCGGGCCACGGTGTTGGGCGCGAGCCCGAGATCGTCGGCCAAGCGGCGCACCGTCGGCAGCTTCGCTCCCGCCGCGAGCTCGCCGCCGCGCACCTGCTCGATGAACTGCAGGCGCAACTGCTCGAACGGCGGCGTCGCCGACCTGGGGTCGATGGTGAGCATCAGGCGGCGTCCGTCGCGGCGTCGGCGGTGTCGTGCCAGCGGAGGTTCTGCCAGAGCCGGCGGGCGAGGTGCCGCTGCGGCCGGGTGACGATGGAGACGAGCGCGGCGGCGCCGATGAAGACGATGCCACCGATCGTGCGGCAGCGCTCACGGGCCATCAGGCGAGCGCCGACGACGCGCTCGAGGTGCGACGGCAGGTCGACCCCGATCTGCGCCGCGTGTCGGCGCGCACGCCACCGCGCATACGCCGGAATGAAGGTGAGGCAGAGGGCAACGAACAGCCCTGTGGATGCAGCGGTGCTGACGGACCACGCTCCGACGTCCATGGGATCCTTCTTTTCTCAAACGTTGTGTGTCGTATGTACCATTGTAGCAATACAAACGGTGGTGTCAAGGGGGAGACTGGCCTTCCGGCCCCGGAATCTGCGAGGCTGGGCGACATGGTTTCTCTCGCCCCGCGCATCGCCCTGAACGACGGCCATTCCATTCCGCAGATCGGCCTCGGCACCTGGCCACTCGACGACGAGGAGGTGGAGAAGGTAATCGCTGATGCCACCCAGATCGGCTACCGCCACATCGATACCGCCGCGAAGTACGGCAACGAGACGGGCGTCGGTGCCGGCATCGCGGCATCCGCAGTGCCCCGTGACGAACTCTTCGTCACCACCAAGCTCGACGGCGCGTACCAGGGCAACGACCGCGCCATCGCCGGGCTCGACGCCTCCCTCGACCGGCTCGGGCTGGGCTACGTCGACCTCCTGCTCATCCACTGGCCGCTGCCCGGCCGCGACGAATACGTCTCGACCTTCCGCACCTTCGCCCGGCTGCTCGAGGAGGGCAAGACCCGCTCGATCGGCGTCTCCAACTTCAAGCCGGCCCACCTCGAGCGGCTCGTCGGCGAGACCGGCATCACCCCCGCCGTCAACCAGATCGAGCTCAACCCCGTCGTCGTGCGGGCGGAGCAGCGCGCAGCGAACGAACGATTCGGCATCGTCACCGAGTCGTGGAGTCCGCTGGCGCCCGGCACGGACCTGTTGAGTGACGAGCGCCTCACCGCGCTCGCCGAGGCTCACGACCGAACCCCCGCGCAGATCGTGCTGCGCTGGCACGTGCAGCAGGGACTCGTGGCGATCCCGAAGTCGCGCAATTCCGAGCGGCTCGCGCACAACCTCGAGGTGTTCGACTTCACGCTGAGCGACGCCGAGATGGCGACGCTCGGCGAATTCTCGGGCGGCGAGAGCGCGGGGGTCGACTCCGACGTGAGCGGCCACTGACGCAGCGCGTCGGGAGGTCGGCGTCGGCGACGGGGCTGGATGCCGCGGGGCAAACTTCGGCTGTGTTTGGGCCGTGCGGCGAGCGTTTTGTTGCCCCGCTTCGTGGGTGGAGGGGAGGGGCAGTCAGTCGTGGGGGCGGTTGATCAGTCTCGACAGCACTATGGCGCTCCTGGTGTGGTCGACGTTCGGCGCCACGCGCACTCTCTCGAGAGCGTCTTCGAGCGAGGCGATGTCGCGCGACCGCATATGCACGATGGCGTCGGCCGAGCCCGTGACGGTGCCGGCGTCGACGACCTCCGGAATGCCCGAGAGGATGCGCCGCAGCTCGTCGGGTGCCACGGTGCCGCGACAGAACAGCTCGACATACGCCTCGGTCGACAGTCCCTCGACGGCAGGGTCGACTTGAATGGTGAAACCACGGATGACGCCGTCTGAGACGAGCCGGTCGACTCGGCGTTTGACGGCGGAGGCGGAGAGCCCGATGACGTCGCCGATGTCGCCGTAGCCGGCGCGCGCATTGAGGCGGAGTTGGTCGATGATTCCGTAGTCGAGACTGTCCATCTGCCCACCGTAAAACACAATCGTGCGTCAGCGCGGTCAATTACGCGAGATACCTGCGCAGCACGGCGATTGCGTGCCATATGGTGCGTGTGAAACTAGGGGAATGACCCTCACCGAGACTTCTGCCGTGATGCCCGAGCGCATCGCGACCAAGCGCACGGTTCTCATGTGCCGCCCTGAGTTCTTCACCGTCGTGTACCGCATCAACCCGTGGAAGGACCCGGCGATCCCGACCGACACGTCCCTCGCGGTCGCGCAGTGGCAGACGCTGTACGACACCTACATCGGCCTCGGCTTCGACGTGCAGCTCATCGACCCGGTCGACGGACTGCCCGACATGGTCTACGCGGCCAACGGCGGATTCATCATCGACAACATCGCCTACGGCGCCAGCTTCACGCACCCGGAACGCCAACCGGAGGGCCCCGCCTACATGGACTGGTTCGCGGCCAATGATTTCGACGTGCGCGCACCGCAGAACATCAACGAGGGAGAGGGCGACTTTCTGCTCGTCGGCGGCGTGATCCTCGCGGGCACCGGGTTCCGCAGCGCCTCGAACAGCCACGCCGAGCTCGCTGGCATCTACGGGCGCGAGGTCGTAACCCTCAACCTCGTGAACCCGAACTTCTATCACCTCGACACCGCCATCGCGGTGCTCGACGACACCAACATCGCCTACCTCGAGAGCGCCTTCGACGAGCAGTCGCTCGTCACGCTGCGCGCATTGTTCCCCGACGCTATCCTCGCGACCGAGGAGGACGCCGCGGTTCTCGGACTCAACTCCTACAGCGACGGCTACAACGTCGTCATAGCCTCCCGTGCGAAGGACTTCGAGAGGCAGCTGCGCGAACGCGGGTACAACCCCATCGGCGTCGACCTCTCGGAACTGCTGCTCGGTGGGGGAGGAGTGAAGTGCTGCACGCTGGAACTCCGACGATGATCGACACGTCGGCCGACTTCCTCGCGCAGGAGAACGAGCACGCGGCCCACAACTACCACCCGCTCGAAGTCGTCGTCAGCCACGGCGAGGGCGCATGGGTGACGGGCGTCGACGGTCGTCGCTACCTCGACTGCCTCGCCGCCTACTCTGCGGTCAACTTCGGACACGGGCATCCGGCTCTCATCAGGGCGGCGAAGGACCAGCTCGATCGCATCACCCTGACGAGTCGCGCCTTCCACAACGACCAGCTCGGCCCGTTCGTCACCGCCCTCGCCCGGCTCGCGGGCAAAGACATGGTGCTGCCCATGAACACGGGCGCCGAGGCCGTCGAATCGGGCATCAAGGTCGCTCGAGCCTGGGGCTACCGGGTCAAGGGCGTGCAGCCGAACAAGGCCATGATCATCGTCGCCGACGGCAACTTCCACGGCCGCACGACGACGCTCATCAGCTTCTCCAACGACGAGGAGGCGCGCGCCGACTTCGGGCCGTACACACCGGGGTTCGTCAGTGTTCCCTACGGCGACGCCGCAGCCATCGAGGCGGCAATCGACGAGAACACCGTCGCCGTGCTCATCGAACCGATCCAGGGTGAGGCCGGCATCGTCGTTCCGCCCGCCGACTACCTGCCCGCGGTGCGGGAGATCACGACGCGCAAGAACGTCTTGTTCATCGCCGACGAGATCCAGTCCGGGCTCGGCCGCACGGGTGCGACATTCCAGTGCGACAATGCCGGCGTCGTGCCCGACCTGTACCTCCTCGGCAAGGCGCTCGGTGGCGGAATCCTGCCGGTCAGCGCGGTCGTCGGCAACGCCGATGTGCTCGGGGTGCTGAAGCCCGGCCAGCACGGCTCCACCTTCGGCGGAAACCCGCTCGCGGCCGCCGTCGGCCTCGCGGTCGTCGAGCTGCTCGAGACCGGCGAGATGCAGGAGCGCGCCCGCGTGCTCGGCGAACGCCTGCAGTCGGGGCTCCGCTCGCTGATCGGGCACGGTGTGCTCGAGGTGCGGGGCGTCGGCTTGTGGGCCGGGGTCGACATCGACCCCGCACTCGCGACGGGGCGCGCGGTGTGCGAGGCGCTCGCCGAACGCGGCGTGCTCGTGAAGGACACGCACGGCTCGACGATCCGTTTCGCGCCCCCGATCGTGGCATCCGACGACGACATCGACTTCGCGGTCGAGCAGCTGAAGGCGGTACTCGCCGAACTGCCCGCCTGACGCCGATCGAACGACGGCGCCAGTCTGGCGGGGCCGTCGTTCGTCGTCGACGAGCGACCTTTAGATGCGGGCCGGCGTGCGGCCACCCTGCGCCACGGCGGTAGCGGTGTCGCCTGATTCATGCTGGGGGGAGTCGGAGGACTCGACGCTCGAGTGGGCGTCCGTGCTCATCGTCTTCTCGTCGAAAGGGTCCTGGCGCGACAAGACCCGCTCGACCTGCTCCTTGTCGATCTCCTTCGTCCACGTGCCCACGAGCACCGTGGCGACGGCGTTCCCGGTGAAGTTGGTCAGTGCGCGGGCCTCCGACATGAACCTGTCGATCCCGACGATCACGCCCACGCCATCGACGAGGTCGGGGCGGTGAGCCTGCAGGCCCCCGGCGAGCGTCGCGATGCCGGCACCGGTCACGCCGGCCGCACCCTTCGACGCAATCATCATGAACAGCAGCAGTGACACCTGCTCACCCACCGAGAGCGGGGTCCCCATCGCGCTCGCGATGAACAGCGACGCCATGGTGAGGTAGATCGCCGTGCCGTCGAGGTTGAACGAGTACCCCGTGGGCACGGTGATACCCACGACGGGCTTGGAGATGCCGAGGTGCTCCATTTTGGCGATCAGGCGGGGGAGCGCGACCTCGCTCGACGAGGTGGAGACGATGAGCAGGTATTCGCGACCGAGGTAGCGCATCATCCGGAAGATGTTGACGCCGGTAACAAGTCTCAGCAGCGAGCCGAGCACCACCACAATGAATATCGCGCAGGTCAGATAGAAGGCCAGCATGAGCGTTCCGAGGGCCATGAGCGCGGCGACGCCGGTTTCACCCACGACCGCTGCGATCGCGCCGAATGCACCGATCGGAGCGACCCACATGATCATGGCGAGGATGCGGAATACCAGCACCTGAAGCTGGCGGATGGCACCGAGAATGGGCTGGCCCTTCGTGCCCATCTTCTGCAGGGCGAACCCGACGAGCAGCGCCACGAACAGGGTCTGCAGAATGCTCCCGTCGGTGAGGGACGAGAACAGCGACTCGGGGATGACGCCGAGGAGGAAGTCGGAGGTGGACGCGGCCTCGAGTTCGGACGTGTCGTACGTCGCCGAGCCGATGTTGAGTCCATTACCCGGCTGGATGATATTGCCGACGACGACTCCGATGCCCAGCGCGAAGGTCGACATCACGATGAAGTAGCCGAGTGCGAGACCGCCGACCTTGCCCACGGTGGCGGCCTTGGCGATCGAGCCCACACCGATCACGATCGTGCAGAAGATGATCGGAGAGATCATCATGCTGATCAGCGAGACGAAACCCGTTCCGATCGGCTTGAGCCCGCGGGCGAACTCCGGCGCGGCCAATCCGACGGCGATGCCCGCGGCGACGGCAACGACCACTGCGAT
The DNA here is from genome assembly GCA_025463665.1 of Microbacteriaceae bacterium. GTDB lineage: Bacteria > Actinomycetota > Actinomycetes > Actinomycetales > Microbacteriaceae > Conyzicola. The sequence goes on along the minus strand of JAODAY010000210.1, from coordinate 7,474 downwards.
GTAGAGCCAGTGGGATTTGTCGATCTTCTTCTTTCTCCGCGGAGGAGAAGTGGGTGCATCCATTCGCTGGGTCATGGTGTCGTCCTCAGTGTTCCCGGGCCGTCACGGCTTTGTGTCGGCGCATCACGGTGTTCCCAGCATGCGGCCGCTGTACCGGGCACGCGAAGTTGCGTTCATACTGTTCGCACGCGGCTTCTCCGTGTGGACGACGTACAGCGCGGAAGGTGGCAATGAGGTTGATGGTGCGCCAGTGGAGTATCGCGGCACGACTGTTTGTGATGCAGGTCGTATTCATCGCGGTGCTCACCGCCGTCGCGACGGTATGGTTGTCGGCGGATGCGCGGACCGACGTGGAGGAAGAAGCCGCCACTCGCAGCATGGTTGTCGCTTCCTCGATCGCCGACAATCCTTTCGTAATCGGGGCCGTGACCACCGCGCGTCCCCGTGAGACGCTCGAGCCCTACGCGCTCGAACTCATGGAATCGACCGGCTCCGACTTCATCACGATCATGGCACCAGACCGCACACGCTTCACGCATCCCGATGAGGCGGAGATCGGGAAGCCGTTCCGTGGAACCATCGAACCCGCACTGGCGGGGGAGGCCTTCACCGAGACCTACACGGGCACGCTCGGCCCGTCTGTGCGCGCGGTTGTTCCGATAACGGATTCCGCGGGCTCGGTCGTGGCGCTCGTCGCCGTCGGGGTCACCGTCGAGAAGCTTTCCGTCGTTCTCGGCCCGCGCCAGTCGATCGTGCTTGTCGGTGCGACCCTCACGCTGGTGATCGGAGGCATCGCCGCGTGGCTGCTCAGTCGCTATCTGAGCCGGGTGACGTGGGGACGGGGACCTGAAGAGATGACCAGGATGTTCGCCTACTACGAGGGCGTGCTGCACTCCGTGCGCGAGGGGCTCGTGCTCGTTGACGATCGCAGCCGCCTCGTGCTGTACAACGACCAGGCGGCCGAACTGCTGGGCTTGTCATCCACCCGTGCGTCGGAGCCGCCGCCCGTGAGTTCTCTCGGCCTGCCCGACGCGCTCGCCGAGCTGCTCGCGAGTGGTGCCCGTGCTGTCGATGAGCTCTTTCTCACGCCGACTCACGTGCTCGTGGTGAATCAGGAGGTGGCGATCTCCGCCGCGAGAACAAGTCCTCCGCGGGCGCTCGGATCGGTGACAACGTTCCGCGACCACACTGAGCTGCAGGCCCTCACCGGCGAGCTGCAGACGATGCGAACGCTCTCTGACGGGCTGCGGTCCCAGACTCACGAGTTCGCGAACCGGTTGCACACCATCGTCGCCCTCATCGAACTGGGCAGACCAAGCGAGGCGCTTCGGTTCGCGACCCACGAGATAGACCTCGGGCAGGAACTTGCCGACCAGCTCGTCGCATCGACGGGCGACCCAGTACTCACGGCTCTGCTTCTCGGCAAGTCAGCGCAAGCGAGGGAGCGAGGCATCCGGTTCGACCTGTCGATTGCCGGCGACGTCGGCGACGTAGATGTTCCGTCGAGTGAGCTAGTCACGATCGTCGGCAACCTACTCGACAACGCAATGGATGCCGCCTCCGCAGGCCTCGAGGTCGACGGGGGAGCGCAGAACGGGGTGGTGACCATGAGCATTGGTCTCGACGGTGCGGTCACCGAATTCACAATCGCCGACAACGGTGCGGGAATCGCCGACGTCGGCCTCGCCTTCCGACGGGGCTTCTCCACCAAGCAGCATGGTCTGGCCGGTCGTGGTTTGGGCCTTGCGCTGGTGGATCAAGCCGTACGGAGGCTCGGTGGGAGCATCGAGGTTGGCAACGAGGATGGCGCAGTGGTTGTTGTGCGGTTGCCGACGACGAGCACCAGTGAGGCGACGGCGTGAGCAGCCGGTCGCTCCGAGTGCTCGTGGTCGATGACGAGCCGATAACGGCGGCCGCGCACGCCGAGTACGTTGGCAGGCTCTCCGGATTCGAGGTCGCCGGCATCGCCGGAACCGGGAGCGAGGCACTCCGCCTGCTGCGCGAGTCGGTGAAGACCGATCCCGGTCAGAGTGCCCTGAGCTCTATCGACCTGGTGCTGCTCGACATGAACCTGCCCGATTTCCATGGCATCGAACTGTGTCGCCGCATCCGTTCGACAGGCCTGGATGTCGACATCATCGCGATCACCGCCGTCCGAGACGTTGCCGTGGTGCGGGCGGCCGTCTCGTTCGGAATCGTGCTCTACCTGATCAAGCCGTTCACGTTCACGACCTTCGCCGCCAAGCTTGATGGCTACCGCAAGTACTCGGCGGGGCTCGGCCAGGACACGCTCACGACGCAGAGCGAGGTGGATGCCTCGTTCGCCATGCTGCGCTCGCCGGGGCAACCGCAGCTCGACAAGGGTCTCTCCGCCGAAACGCTCGACACGATCGTGGCGACGATCCGCGACAGTTCTTCGCCGGCCTCGGCGGGGGAGATTGCCGCGGCGCTCAGCTTGTCACGCGTGACCGCCCGTCGCTATCTCGAGCATCTATTCGCGGCGGGCGTCGTGGAGCGCGTGCCGCGGTACGGCTCCCCCGGCCGTCCCGAGCTGGAGTATCGCTGGCGAGACGGCGAATGAATGGAGCCATCCCTTCGTTGCGACCGGGCGGTCACAGGTGTAGCCCTTGAGGTATGACCGCGACTGATAGCGAGCTCGAAAAAGACACCGGCTTCTTCGGGCAGCCCCGACCGCTGGCGACACTCTTCGGGGTCGAGACCTGGGAACGATTCTCGTTCTACGGCATGCAGGTCATCCTGCTGATCTACCTGTACTACTCCGCGAGTGACGGTGGCCTCGGCCTCGGCCAGGCGGGCGCGGCCGGCATCGTCGGCGCGTATGGCGGTGGCGTCTACCTCGCGACGGTGCTGGGCGCGTGGGTCGCCGACCGGGTGCTGAGCAGCGAGCGCACGCTGTTCATCTCGGCCTTTGTGGTGATGCTCGGTCACATCGCCCTCGCGCTCATCCCCGGGTTCGCGGGCGTCACGGTCGGCCTCATCCTCATCGCGCTCGGCAGCGGCGGCCTCAAAGCCACGGCGACGTCGATCGTCGGCACGCTCTACAGCGCGGGCGACACCCGCCGCGACGCGGGCTTCTCGCTCTACTACCTCGGCATCAACCTCGGCGCCTTTCTCGGCCCGCTGCTGACCGGCCTGCTGCAGACGACACTCGGCTTCCACTGGGGCTTCGGCCTGGCCGCGGTCGGAATGGCCATCGGGCTCGTGCAGTACTCGCTCGGCCGTCGACGACTGCCGCAGGCGGCCAGCGACGTTCCGAACCCGCTGCCGCGCCGGAGCTACAGGCGCGTTGGCAGCACCGCGGCGGTCGTCGTCGTCGTGATCGTCGCCCTCGCCCTCACCGGAGTCATCAACGCGGACAACCTCGCAATCATCGTCATCGTCGTTACCGCCGTGGCGGCGATCGCGTACTTCGTGGTGATCCTCTCGAGCCACGCGATCACGAGCGACGAACGCAGCCGCGTCGTCGCGTTCATCCCGCTCTTTCTCGCGAGCGTCGCATTCTGGTCCATCTACCAGCAGCAGTTCACGGTCATCACGATCTACGCCGACGAGCGCCTCAACCGCAGCATTCTCGGGTGGGAGTTTCCCGTCTCCTGGGTGCAGTCCATCAACCCCGTCTTCATCATCCTGTTGAGCGGCGTCTTCGCGGCGGTGTGGACCAAGCTGGGCACCCGCCAGCCACCCACGCCGGTCAAGTTCGGTTTCGGCACACTCGGCGTCGGCATCGCATTCCTGCTGTTCCTGCCGTTCACCGGCACCGGAGAAAACGGCACACCGGTGATCGCGCTCATCCTCATCCTGCTCGTCTTCACCGTGGCCGAGCTCATGCTCTCGCCGATCGGCCTCTCGGTATCGACCAAGCTCGCACCGGAGCGCTTCCGCACCCAGATGGTCGCGTTGTTCTTCCTGTCGGTCGCCATCGGCTCCGCCGTCTCCGGGCAGCTTGCCGGACTCTACGACCCCGACAACGAGGCGCCATACTTCGCCACGCTCGGTGTCATCGCGATCGTCATCGGCGTGCTGCTCGTGATCGGCGGGCGCCCGGTGCTGCGACTCATGCGCGGGGTGCGCTGACCGCCGCGGGCGCCGCCTACGGGGGTAACGTCGAGCCATGACGAATGCGCTGACGCCGCCGACCCGCTCGCCCGCTACCGAGACAGCTTCGTGCGGGATGACACGGTGGTGGCGTATCTCGATGGCAATTCGCTCGGCCGCCCGCTCGTGGCATCCGTCGACCGGGTCAGCGAGTTCATGACGGCGCAGTGGGGCGGCCGCCTCATCAGGGGATGGAGCGGCGGAGCTGTCGGCGAGGAAGGCTGGCTCGACCTCGGCCAGCGCATCGGTGACGACCTCGGCCGGGTCGTGCTCGGCGCAGCGCCGGGGCAGACGACGATCGGCGACTCGACGACGGTGCTGCTCTACAAACTCGTGCGCGCCGCCGTCGAGCTGCGCCCTGGCCGCACCGAGCTCGTGATCGACCGCGACAACTTTCCGACCGACCGCTACGTGCTCGAGGGCATCGCCGCCGAGCGCGGCCTCACCGTGCGCTGGGTCGAGACGGATGCCGCGGCCGGCGTGACCGCGGAGGCGCTCGCCGAGCACCTCTCGCTCTCCACCGCCCTCGTCGTGCTGAGCCACGTGTCGTACCGCTCGGGGTTCCTCGCCGACGTGCACGCGCTCACCACCCTGACCCACGACGCCGGCGCGCTCATCGTGTGGGACCTGTGCCACTCGGCGGGGGTCGTGGCGACCGAGCTCGACGCGTGTGGAGTCGACTTCGCCGTCGGCTGCACCTACAAGTACCTCAATGGGGGTCCGGGCTCGCCGGCGTTCGCTTACGTGCGCGCCGAGCACCTCGCCGACTTCAGGCAGCCCATCCAGGGCTGGCTCGGCAGCGCCCGCCCGTTCGAAATGGGCCAGGGGTACGAGCCGGCCAAGGGCATTCGGCGGCTGCTGAGCGGAACCCCGCCCGTGATCGGCATGCTCGCGATGCGCGACATGATCGCGCTCATCGAGAGCGTGGGCATCGACGCCGTGCGGGCGAAGTCGGTCGCGCTCACCGAGCACGCGATCGCCCTCGTCGACGCCCTGCTGCCCGACGCCGGGCTCGCCAGTCCGCGCGACCCCGCCCGGCGCGGCAGCCACATCACCATCGACCACGACGGCTTTGAGGCGGTCATGCCCGAACTGTGGCGGCGCGGCATCATCCCCGATTTCCGCAGGCCGAACGGCATTCGGCTGGGGCTCTCGCCGCTGTCGACGAGCTTCGCCGAGGTGTCTCTGGGCGTCGCGGCGATCGCAGAACTCGTCGCCGTGACGCCCGCTGCCTGACCGGACGCCGCGGTGCCGGCCGTGGAAGGGCTCGGGGCGTTCGGGTCAGGAAGACTGCCCCGAGAGCACCAGGCGGCTCGCCGCCAGGCCGGCGGCGGCGGCCCAGGCTTGCGGGCGTGCCGAGTGAGCGTATGCGACCGGCAGGGCGAACTCTTCACGGTCGAAACCGCCGAACAGCTCCGGCAGCCTGTTGCCGAAGTACTCGCCCGCGTCCTGCAGCCCCTGCGCTACACGACGCGCTTCGTCGTGCAGGCCGTAGCCGGCCATCCCCGTGGCGATCAACGCCGTGTCGTGGGGCCAGACGGAGCCGTTGTGATACGAGAGCGGGTTGTACCGCACGGACCCCGACGACAGGGTGCGGATGCCCCAGCCGGTGAACATGTCGGGGGCGAGCAGGCGGCGGGCGACTCGTGCGGCCTCGTCGGGGGTCAGCATGCCGCTGAAGAGCAAGTGTCCCGCATTGGACGCCACCACCTCGACTCGGCGTCCGTCGCCGTCGATTGCGAGTGCGGGAAACTCGTCTCCATTGATCCAGAATCGTTCGCGGAAGCGAACTTGCAACTCGGCCGCGAGTGCGTCGAGTTCGGCGGCCCAGTCGTGATCGTCGTATCTGACCCGAGCCAGCTCCGCTGCGTCGACGAGGGCTCGCCAGACGTACCCCTGAACCTCGCAGAGCGCGATCGCCCCCGTCGCGATCTCGCCGGTGTCGTGCGCGATGGCGTCGAACGAGTCCTTCCAGCCCTGACTGATGAGTCCGCTCGGATCGGAGACGTATCGTACGAACCCATGTTCGTCGAGTCCACCCTCGGTTCGCATCCAGCCGACTGCGGCACGGACGGCCCGCTCGGCATCGCGCTGAAGCTCGGCTGACGAGCACGCAGCCACGCCGCTGATGAACAGGGGGGTGGAGTCGGCGGAACCGTAATAGCGGGCGAACGGCACCTCGCCCAGCACGGCGAGCTCGGACTGCCGCAGCTCGTGCAGGATCTTTCCCGGCTGAGCGATCCGGGCGGGTTCGGGTGCAATCGCCTGCGTGGCCATGAGCGCCCGGATGTTGTCGTCGAGCAGACCGGGCAGGTCCGGCTCGGCCAGCAGCGACGCCACGACCGAGTCGCGTCCGAACAGAGTGAGGAACCACGGTATGCCGGCCGCCAGGATGACCAGTTCCGGGTTGCCCGGGCATCGCATCCTCAGGGCGCCGAGATCCTCGATGCCCTGCTGGCGAATCGGACTCGCAGCGGGAATGACCGTCGCGTGGAGCGCAGGGACTTCACCGTGGTCGTCGCCGCTCCGGACGCTCAGCTCGATCCTTTGGCTGGAGCCGGCGGCCAGCTCGAGCGTCCACCGCAGAGCGGCACCGCGGGTGTCTTCGGGTAAGTCCGCCAACAGGGATATCTCCGGGCCTCCGGACGCGTGGACAGAGACGCTCGACTCGAACTGTGCGCCCATGAGGGTTCGCGAATAGCCGAGTGTCACCGAGCCGTCGTCGACGACAATTGAGCGCTCTGCGCCGAGCCGTTCCCAGACGCGCCGATCGGAGCGCAAGGTCATCGGGTCGGCGAAGTCGGATGCGAGATCCACTCGCACGTCGACCGAGAGGGTCGAGTTCTCCAGGTTGCGGACCTCGATCTGCTCCGTGTAGCCGCCCGGCTGGATGGTCTGTGTTCGCGAGATGATCGTCTTCGCTGCGACGTTCCGCCCCAGGATCGGAGTGAGCACGAGAGCGCGAGAGCTCGGGCGTTCCATTGCAGAGGCGACCTGCAGCCGGCTGTCGCCCACGGTGAGATCGAGCATCGACAGCGCTCGTACATCGCCGGTGAACAGGCCGGGAGCGCCGGTGGCGTCCATTGCGACGTTGCCTATTTCATCGGTGCGCAGCATTGTGCCCCCGCCGAATATCGAGCATGAGACTGCGCTCATTCGCCAAGCGCCCGTCCGGGGCGTCGGAGTGACTCGCGGTTCTGCGGCCTCACCGTGAGGCCCCCATCCGGTTGATCAGGTCGAGGCTGAGCGCCGCTGTCCAACTGAACCGAAGGGTGCCGCGCGGTGCACGTGAGTGCGGGTCGATGTACTCCGGAAAATTATTGAGCATCGCCGACGTTGCGACGTCGAGGGCCAGGGA
>JAODAY010000208.1 GCA_025463665.1 Microbacteriaceae bacterium | reverse complement strand
CGCCACCGGGTCGGGCAAGACCACCCAGATCCCGAAGATGCTGCTCGAGATGGGCTATCGGAGCATCGGGCACACCCAGCCGCGGCGCATCGCGGCGCGCACGATCTCCGAACGTATCGCCGAGGAGCTCGGCCAGCAGGTCGGTGGCCTCGTCGGCTACCAGGTGCGCTTCACCGACCGCGTCGGGGCGGACACCAAGATCAAGCTCATGACCGACGGGATCCTGCTCAACCAGATCCACCGTGATCGGGACCTCAAGAAGTACGACGCGATCATCATCGACGAGGCCCACGAGCGCAGCCTCACCGTCGACTTCCTCCTCGGCTACCTCAAGCAGCTCATGCCCCGCCGGCCCGACCTCAAAATCATCATCACGAGTGCGACGATCGACCCGGGCAGCTTCTCCCGGCACTTCGACGACGCACCCATCATCGAGGTCTCCGGGCGCACCTACCCCGTGGAGGTCCGCTACCGACCGCTCGTGGCCGAGGCGCTCGAGGAGGACGACGACGAGGGTTTCGACGGGCGCACGGACGCGGCATCCGCAGGCCAGGGCGGGGTACGCCCGGGCGCAGGACGCCCAGGCGGGGCGCCCACCGGCCCCGCCGCCGACCGCGACCCCATCGAGGGCATCAACGCGGCGCTCGACGAACTCGCGCGCGAAGGCACCGGCGACGTGCTCGTATTCCTCAGCGGTGAGGCGGAGATCCGCGACGCCGAGGACGCGATCCGCGGGCGCAACCTGCCGTTCACCGAGGTGCTCCCCCTCTACGGCCGGCTGAGCAGCGCAGACCAGCACCGAGTCTTCCAGCCCTCGGGCAGCGCGGGCACCCGCCGCCGCATCGTGCTCGCGACCAACGTCGCCGAGACCAGCCTCACCGTGCCCGGCATCAAGTACGTCATCGACGCCGGAACCGCGCGCATCTCGCGTTACAGCGTGCGCTCCAAGATCCAGAGACTGCCGATCGAGGCCATCTCCCAGGCGTCCGCGAACCAGCGGTCGGGCCGCTCGGGCCGCACGAGCGACGGCATCGCGATCCGCCTCTACAGCGAGGAGGACTTCGGCAAGCGCCCCGAGTTCACCGAGCCGGAGATTCTGCGCACCAACCTCGCCGCCGTCATCCTGCAGATGATCTCGCTCGGTCTCGGCGACATCGCGAGCTTCCCGTTCCTGCAGCCGCCGGACTCGCGCGGCATCAAGGACGGTCTCGACCTGCTGCGCGAGCTCGGCGCCGTCGAGGGCGCCGGGGAGACGCCGCGCCTCACCCACGTCGGCAAACAGCTCTCGCAGCTGCCGATCGACCCGCGCCTCGGCCGCATGATCATCGAGTCGAAGAAGCACGGCACGACCCGCGAGGTCATGGCGATCGTCGCCGGCCTCTCCATCCAGGACCCGCGCGAGCGGCCGCTCGAGAAGCGCCCGCAGGCCGACCAGGCGCACGCCCGATTCGTCGACCAGACGAGCGACTTCATCACCCTGCTCAACCTGTGGGACTACCTCAAGGGCAAGCAGAAGGAGGTCAGCGGCAACCAGTTCCGCCGCCTCTGCCGCTCCGAGTACCTCAACTACCTGCGCATCCGCGAATGGGAGGACGTCTACAAGCAGCTCACCCGACTCACCAAGCAGCTCGGCCTGCACATCGGCGAGCCGCACAGCAACCCCGACGGCATCCACCGTTCGCTCCTCGCCGGCCTGCTCAGCCAGATCGGCCTCAAGGATGCCGCGAAACGCGACTATGTGGGCGCCCGGCAGTCGCGCTTCGTCATCTTCCCCGGCTCGGCGCTCGCCAAGAAGCAGCCCAACGCGATCATGAGCGCCGAACTCGTCGAGACGAGCCGCCTCTTCGCCCGCGTCAATGGCGCGATCGACCCGGCATGGGCCGAGCAGATCGCCGGCGACCTCGTCAAACGCAGCTACTCCGAGCCGCACTGGGAGAAGAGGCAGGGCTCCGTCGTCGCCTACGAGCGGGTGACCCTCTACGGCGTGCCGATCGTGCTGAAGCGCCGCGTGCAGTTCTCCCGCATCGACCCCGGCTATGCGCGCGAGCTGTTCATCCGGCACGCGCTCGTCGAGGGCGACCTCGTCAGAGAGACGCTCAAGAGCCGGGACTGGGACTTCGACCGGGCCAACCGCGCCCTGCGCAAGGAGCTCGCCGAGCTTGAGGAGCGCACCCGCCGCCGCGACATCCTGTTCGATGACGAGGCGATATTCGAGTTCTACAACCGCCGGATCCCCGCCGACGTCGCCTCGACCCGCGCCTTCGAGGGCTGGTGGAGGAAGGAGCGCCAGACCAGCCCCGACCGCCTCACCATGACCGCGGAGAACCTCGTCGACGAGCCGGACGCGACGGTGGACGAGAACGCCTTCCCGAGCTTGTGGCGCCAGGGCGACCAGACGCTCGCGCTCAGCTACCGCTTCGAGCCGGGCGCGGAGGACGACGGCGTCACCGTCAACATCCCGATCGCGCTGCTCGCGTCGCTGCGCGCCGAGGGATTCGACTGGCAGGTGCCCGGTTTTCGCGAGGAACTCGTGACCGCGCTCATCAAGAGCCTGCCCAAGGAGATCCGCCGCAACGTGGTTCCGGCGGGCGACTGGGCGCGCAAACTGCTCGCGGGCGCTGCGGCGTCTGCTCCGGAGAGCGCCGAGAGCCCGCCGGGAGCGCCGCGAGCATCTGGAGCGACCGGGGCGACCGCCGCGCCGGGCGTCCCGCTCGCCCGCTACCTCGCCGATGAGATCCGCCGGCACACGTACACCCCCGTCGACCCGTCGGACTTCGACGTCGAGCGGGTTCCGAAGCACCTGCGCGTGACCTTCGCCGCGATCGACGAGCGCGGCCGCGTCACGGCGACCTCGACGGTGCTCAGCTCGCTGCAGCTGCAGCTCAAGTCCACCGTGCGCGCGAGCGTGGCCAAGGCCTCCGTGACACCGAAAAGCGACCTCGAGCGCGACGGGCTCACAACGTGGGACTTCGACGAACTGCCGCGCGTGCTCGATACGAAACACGGCAGCGGTGTCATCCGTGCCTACCCGTCGCTTGTCGACGAGGGAAAGTCGGTGGCCATCCGCTTGCAGAGCACCCCGGAGGATCAGGCCCGGTCGATGCGGGCCGGCGTGCGACGCCTGCTGCTGCTCGCCATCCCCTCCCCCACCGCCTATGTGCAGCAGCACCTCACCGCCGCCGAAAAGCTGTCGCTCGCGACGAGCCCGTACAAGTCGACCGCCGAGCTGTTCGCCGACTGCATGGCCGCCTGCATCGA
>JAODAY010000197.1 GCA_025463665.1 Microbacteriaceae bacterium | reverse complement strand
ACCTAGCCCGCCCTGTTGAGCGGCGCGCGCGGCTGCCGCGCCACGCCCGCACGGCCGTCGCCCGGGCGGCCGGCACTCGCAGGCGCTCCGTTGGGGCGTCCGTCCCGCAACCTCGCCGCGACGACCGCGAGGCACCATGCGGTCTCGTAGCGCACCTGCGACCACATGAAGCGCTCGTGCCCGAAGTCGAGCAGCACGGCGTCGCCATCGCGCCGCCGGTCCGCGGTCTGCTGCTCGAACGAGCCGTGAAACCTGCGGCTGTCAAGTTCGAGGATCAGCCATCCGTCCACGAGCAGGTCCACGACGCCGATGCCGTCGATGCGCACCTGGCAGTCCACGCGGTAGCCCTGTCGCCGCAGCGCGAGGCGCATGTGCGTCTCCGTGCCCGACATCGCCGAGCCGTCGACCTCGCGCGCGATGGAGCGAAGCCGTCGCGGCAGGGCGCCGACGAGAAGCGCAACGTCGCTCGGGGCCACCAGCCGGAGGTTCAACGCGCTGTCCACCGACGCGATCAGGTCGTCGCGACTCGCGGCGAGCGCCAATTGGAGCAGGGCATCGAGCACCGAGACACGCCATCGCTTCGACGATCGGTGCGGAAACCGCGTCGGCAGCCACACGCGTGTCTCGCCCGGCCCGAGCGGCGGAAGCCGACTCGCGGTGGGCCCGCACGCTACGACCAGACCGCGGTTCTCGTCCACCCATACCCCGTAGCTCTCGAGCGCACTCGCGCCGCCCAACACCCCGCCCAGGGCAACCGCGCGCACAGGCAGCGCCGGAGCGTTCGGCAGGGCGACCCAGCCGCGGCGCGGCGACGTGACCAGCCCCGAGGCACGTGCGCGCCGCAACGCGTAGGGGGAGTGACCGAGGGCCAGCAGGTCGTCACGATGTGCGAGCCCGCCCGCGGAGTGCAGGTCGAAGAGGATGTCACGCGCCACGAGCTCGAGCATGCGGGCTCGGCGGCGGCGGGTGCGGCCCGCCGCCATGATCGGGGGAGGCTCGTGGCATCCGTCATCGTGTGAGGGAGGCGAGGCCGCAACGTTCGACAGGATGCTGCCTCCCCGACCGTGCACCTTGGCCTGTCAAAGCGTCGACGGGGCCAATCCGTCCTGTTGAAGCGTCGGCGCGGCGCGGCGGGGCAAGGCCGCCGCCACGCAGAGCCACCAATCCGTGCGCCCAATGGTGTCGAATAGCAGTCATGACTACACGCGCACGGCTGATGATCGCTCTGGTGGTCGGCCTCGCCGTGGTGATCGGGGCGATAGTGGCGTTGGGCACGAGAAGCGACGAGACCGAGAGCACCGCGACGGGGGAGACGGTCGCCTTCTACGGCGACTCCTACACCCTGGGAACCGGCGCGAGCGCACCAGACAAACGCTGGTCGACGATCCTGAGCACCGAGCGCAACTGGCGCGAGATCAACCCGAGCGTGAACGGGCTCGGCTTCATCAACAACCGCTCGACATTCGGTGATGGCGACCTGCCGAGCCAGGTGATCGCGAGCGAGCCGGACATCGTGTTCGTCACCATGGGGCTCAACGACAATTTCAGCTTCGACTACGCGGCCGATGAGATCGAGACGCAGATCGCCGACGACTTCGAGCGGATGCACCGTGCCCTACCCGACGCCCGATTCATCGTCGTCGAGCCCTTCTGGTACACGGACGAGAGGCCGCGATCGGTCGACACCATCATCGGTTGGGTGAAGGATGCCGCGGGGCAGATCGGCGCCGACTACATTCCCGGGGCATCCCGCTGGATCGAGGGGCACCCGGAGTGGATGGCGGACGACGGGCTGCACCCCAACGACGACGGCTACGCGGCCATGGCGGAGCGCATGACCGAGGAGCTCGCGAAGCTGGGGATCTAGGCCCCGAGCTACTGCAGGTTCAGCAGCCCGGTGACAGGTCTCTGCGGCTCGGGACGCTTCATGACGATGGTCTCGACATCAAGCGGAGTGTCGTAGCGGGAGCCTGAGGTGAGGAGCCTCGTGGTCGACGCGCCATCCGCTTCGGATGCCGGAATCGCCTGTGAGTGCGCGGCGGTGCCCGCCAGCGGTTCTGCGGTGCGCCCCAGGAGCAGTGTCGAGGCTGTGAACGGGTCGCGCTCGTCGATGACGTGCACCGCTTCCTCAACCGGGATGCGGGTGTCGTTGACAGGCACGCCGCGCCGCCGCATGGCGGTCGTCGCGTCCTTGTTCCGCAACACAACGAGGGCCGTCACCGCGATAGCGAGCAGGCCGCTGACCGCGAGTGCCGCTGTCGCCAGCAGGTTCTTTCGCTCGCTGTCGTCGCCCTCGAAGATGGGAGCGATGAACGCGTTCTCGCTCCGCGGGGTGGGCGTCGGAGTCGGCAGAATGACTGCCTCCTCGGTCGGGGTGGGTGTCGGTGTGGGCGTCGCTGTTGGTATGGCGGTTGGGATGGTGGTGTCGGTGGGCGGTGCAACGGGCTGCCTCGTCGGCGTTGTCGGCGGCGCAACCACGGGGGCCGGTGCGGGTTCCGGTTCCGGAGCCGTGGGAGCCGGTTCGACAGGTTCGACAGGATCGATCGGAGGATCGGAAGGAGCGGGTGTAACGGGAGGAGCGGACTCTTCAGGTGTCTCAGGAGCGGGATCGAGAATGGGAGGGATCACGGGGTCGGCGGAAAACGACCTCACCGTCGGCACGACGCCGAATGCCCCGCTCGGTGCTGCGGCGGCGCTCATCGCAGCACCGGTCGAAAAACCGCCCGCGATGATTACGAGAGCCACTGTGGTCGCTGCCGCGCGTGAAAACCTCATGGCTGTCCATCCCCGAATAACTGGTAGTGAGTTTCGCCGGTCATTACGCCACCCAACCGCTCATCTTATTAGGTTCCCTCAGGAAACGCAGCGCGCCTGAACGGGGGACATCAGTGGGCGCCTGCCGTGAGCCGAATTCGGCCCCGCCCAGTCGACTGTTACTGTTGGCAGCGATTCGGCTGCTGGACCGCTGTCGTGCCTGGTGTACACCGGCGGGCCCCACCGTTACTGGATGCGCCACTCGGAAGCAATCGTGCACCGTGTCGCAAATCGCGAGACAGAGCCAGGTCATCACGCGCGTGATACACAACCCCGGAGAGTCAGATATGAA
>JAODAY010000145.1 GCA_025463665.1 Microbacteriaceae bacterium | reverse complement strand
CGGCGCAGAGGGTGACACCGACGACGAAAAGGTGCTCACCCTGCGCGCCCGCCAGCAGCGTAACTTCTTGACGACACTGCTCATCTCCCAGGGCGTGCCCATGCTGCTGCACGGCGACGAAATCGGTCGCACCCAGCACGGCAACAACAACGGCTATGCGCAGGACAACGAGATCAGCTGGGTGCACTGGGACCATGCCGACCTGCCCCTCACCGAGTTCGTCGCGGCCCTCGCCCACTTGCGCAAGGAACATCCGACGTTCCGTCGTACGCGCTTCTTCGACGGCCGCCCCGTGCGCCGCGGCGAGGGCGAGCCGCTGCCCGACCTCGTCTGGCTTGCACCGGACGGCAACGAGATGGAGCCCGAGGACTGGGACTCCGGCTTCGGCCGCGCCATCGGCGTCTACCTCAACGGCGACGGCATCCGCGGTCGCGACGCTCGTGGTGAGCCGATCACCGACACGCACTTCCTCATCCTCCTCAACGCGCACGACGAGGACGTGGAGTTCACCCTGCCGCAGAACGAGTACGCCCCGGCGTGGGAGATAGTCGTTGACACGGCGGGTGCCGGCGTCTCGACCGATCCGCGCATCGCGGGCTCCTCGGTCACGGCGCACGCCGTCTCGGCGCTCGTGCTTCGCCAGCACTCCGGACCGGAACCCGAGAGCGACAACTCGGTTGCGGCATCCCTCATCGCGCTCTCCGGCGCAACGTCGACCACAACCCCGCCGGTTAGCCGGCCCGGAACGGAATAAATGAACGACTCAGTCTCGCCCCTGCCCGTCTCGACCTACCGGTTGCAGATCACCGCCGACTTCACGCTGTTCCACGCGGCAGACCTCGTCGATTACGTGGCCGGGCTGGGGGCGGACTGGGTCTACATCTCCCCCATCCTGCAGTCCGCGGACGGCTCCAACCACGGATACGACGTCGTCGACAACTCCATCGTCGACCCCGCGCGCGGTGGCGCCGACGGGCTCGCGGCGCTCTCCGCCGCGTGCCACAAGGCCGGAGTCGGCCTGCTCGTCGACATCGTGCCGAACCACCTCGGCGTCGCCGACGCGTCGGAGAACTCGTGGTGGTGGGACGTGCTCACGCACGGCCGGGGCTCGAGATACGCCGAAGCGTTCGACATCGACTGGGACTTCGGCGGCGGCAAGCTGCGCATCCCGGTGCTCGGCGACTCCGACGCCCCGCTCGCCGACCTGACGATCGTGGGCGACGAGCTGCGCTACTTCGACAACCGCTATCCGATCGGGCCCGGTACCGCCGAGGACGGCGCGAGCCCGGAGGTCGTGCACTCCCGGCAGCACTATGAACTCATCAACTGGCGTCGGGCCGACGCCGAGCTGAACTACCGTCGATTCTTCGCCGTCAACACCCTCGCCGCCGTGCGCGTCGAGGTGCCGTGGGTGTTCGAGGAGTCGCATGCTGAGATCCTGCGCTGGATCCGGGAAGGGCTGGCCGACGGACTGCGCGTTGACCACCCCGACGGGCTGCTCGACCCCGGCGCCTACCTCGACGACCTGGCCGCGGCGACCGGGGGCACCTACGTGCTCGTCGAGAAGATCCTCGAGGGCGACGAGATCCTCCCGCCGTACTGGGCGACGGCCGGCACCACCGGCTACGACGCCCTTGCCGACATCGACCGCGTGCTCGTCGACCACGGCGGCCGGCAGGGCCTCGACGCCCTCGACACGCAGTTGCGGGACCGCGCGCAGCCCGTGGAGTGGAAGACCCTCATCCACGGCACTAAGCGCGGCATCGCCGACGGCATCCTGAACTCCGAGGTGCAGCGGATCGACCGCGAGTACCACGGGACCAGGGAGCGCGACGGATCCGACCTCGTCGCCGACGCGATCGCCGAGCTGCTGGCCTGCTTCCCCGTCTACCGCTCCTACCTGCCCGTCGGCATCGACAAGCTCGAGGAGGCAGCGGAACTCGCCCGCCGTCACCGCCCGGAACTCGCGGCGACGATCGACGCGATCCTCCCCGTGCTGGCCGACCCGGAGGAGCCCGCAGCGCGGCGCTTCCAGCAAACGTCGGGCATGGTCATGGCGAAGGGCGTCGAGGACACCGCGTTCTACCGCTACTCCCGTCTCACCTCGCTCACCGAAGTGGGTGCGGACCCCGAGGAGTTCAGCATCGACGTGGCGGAATTCCACCGCCGTCAGCTCGAGCGCCACGCCAGCTTCCCGGCATCGATGACGACCCTGTCGACCCACGACACCAAGCGCGGCGAAGACACGAGAGCGCGCATCCCCGCCCTCGCCGAACTGCCGGCGGAGTGGGCGGCGGCGCTCGGCGAGTTGCGCAGCCTCGCCCCGATCGGCGACGGGCCGCTCGAGAACTTGCTGTGGCAGTCGATCGTCGGCGCGTGGCCCGCGAGCGTGGAGCGGCTGCACGGCTACGCCGAGAAGGCGTCGCGCGAGGCGGGCAACAGCACGGCGTGGATCGACTCCAACGAGGAGTTCGAGAAGCGCATGCACGCCGCCGTCGACAGCATCTTCACCGACGATGCCGTGCGCGCCGTCGTCGAGCGCGTCGTCGACTCCACCGCGCAGGCGGGCTGGTCGAACTCGCTCTCCGCCAAGCTGCTGCAGCTCACCGGGGCAGGCGTGCCCGACGTCTACCAGGGCAGCGAACTGTGGGAGACGAGCCTCGTCGACCCCGACAACCGCCGCCCCGTCGACTACGACATCCGCCGTCTCTATCTCGCGGCCATCGACGGCGGCGCCCTGCCGCCCATCGATGACAGCGGCGCGGCAAAGCTGCTCGTCACCTCCCGTGCGCTCCGCCTGCGCCGCGACAGGCCCGAGCTGTTCACGCGCTACGCCCAGCTCCCCGTCATGGGCGAGCGCGCGGCGCACGCGATCGCATTCGACCGCGGCGGCGCCATCACCGTTGCCACCCGGGCGCCCCTCGGTCTCGGGCGCGCGGGAGGCTGGGCGGACACGTTTGTCGTGCTCCCCGGCCACGAACTCGTCGACGTCATCACGGGCAGGCGTCTTTCCGGCGGCATCACCCCCCTTGCAGACCTTCTCGAGCGCTACCCGGTCG
>JAODAY010000137.1 GCA_025463665.1 Microbacteriaceae bacterium | reverse complement strand
GC
Organism: Microbacteriaceae bacterium; assembly: GCA_025463665.1. GTDB lineage: Bacteria > Actinomycetota > Actinomycetes > Actinomycetales > Microbacteriaceae > Conyzicola. The sequence goes on along the minus strand of JAODAY010000137.1, from coordinate 10,243 downwards.
CCGCGGTCGGGAGCGTGTGGTTGGTGCCTGCCATCCCCTTGTCGGAGTAGGCGACTGTGCTCCAGTGCCCAATGAAGAGCGAGCCGTAGTTGGTGAGGGCATCGTGGTACCAAGCGTCTTCACGTGTCTGCACCTCGAGGTGCTCTGGAGCCAGTTCGTCCATGACCAGCACGGCATCTTCACGGTTTTCGACAAGGATGACCGAGCCGAAGTCGCGCCAGGCCGGGCCGCAGATGTCGCTTGTGCTCAACGTGAGCAGCTGGCGTTCAACGGCCGCGATGACCTCGCGGCCGAGGCGCTCGCTCGTGGTCACGAGGGCGGCGGGCGAGTTGGGTCCGTGCTCGGCCTGACCGAGCAGGTCGGCCGCGACGATCTCAGCGTCGGCGCTGTCATCCGCTATCACCGCGACTTCGGAGGGGCCAGCGAGCAAGTCGATTGCGACGGTGCCGAACAGCTGGCGCTTCGCTTCAGCGACGTAGGCGTTGCCCGCACCGACCAGCATGTCGACCGGCGGCTGGCCGAGCAGACCAAACGCCATCGCTGCCAGCGCCTGCACGCCGCCGAGCACATAGAGGTGGTCGACTCCGCTGATGAAGGCCGCGTAAGCCACGGCGGCGTTCACCCCTCCGTCGGGCTGGGGCGGGGTGCATCCGATCACCGTCGGAACCCCCGCGACCTTCGCCACGCCAACCGTCATGAAGGCGCTCGCTGTGAGCGGAAAACGGCCGGCGGGAAGGTAAGCGCCTACCGCCCCCACAGGCACATAGCGCTGGCCGGTGACGAGTCCGGGAACCAGCTCGGCCTCGAAGTCGGTGAGGTGTTGGCGCTGCAGGGCGGCGAACTGCTTGGTGCGGGCCGAGCCGAGCTCGACGGCCTCGCGCAGGTCGGGCGCAAGCAGGTCGCCGGTCGCGGCCAGCTCGGTCGAGGACAGCTCGAATGTGCCGCCCGCGCCGATTTCGGTGCGGTCGAGGTCAAGAGCGAACTTGCGGATCGCATCGAAGCCCGAGCGCTCGATCTCGAGCAACATCGCACTCACTGTCGCCGCCACGGCAGGATCACGCTGGGCCTCGGGAGCGTCGACACCGGGGGCCTTGAGTTCGGTGAAACGGCGGGCGTTGGCGATCGCGAAGCGGGAACTCAATTTCATGATTAGAGCCTGTCGGGTGGCGAGCTATTGGACAATGCCGAGTTGCACTCGGCGAACCATAGGATAACCCTATGACGCTGAATCAACTCCGCGCGTTCCTCATGGTCGCGACGCTCGGCACCTTTTCGGCCGCAGCCGTTGAACTGCAGATGACGCAGCCCTCCATCTCTGAACTGATCAAGCGCATGGAGGAGACCTACGGCCTCAAGCTCTTCGCCCGCGGGTCCCGGCGACTTGTGCTGACGCCCGCCGGCGAAGGCCTCCTCCCCTACGCTCGGCAGGCGGTGGACGCCGCAGCCGGCGCCGATCGCGCGCTCCGCTCGCTCTCATCCCTGTCGGGAGGCGTCGCGACCTTCGGCCTGCTTCGCAACGCCAACTACTACTTCCTGTCGGAGCTTCTCGAGAAGTTCAACGAACGCTACCCGCTCGTGCGCCTGCGGATCATTGGGCTGAACAGCGTCGAGGTGGCGGAGGCGGTGTCCGCTGGCGAGCTCGAGGCCGGGCTCGTGGTGCTGCCGATCGACAGCGCCGGGCTGGATGTGACGCCGCTGATGCGCGATGAGGTGTTGTATGTGTCGGCGTCTTCGTCACGGGCCTCTGCGCCGGTGACGATTTCGGACCTAGCTGCGGCGAACTTGATTCTGTACGACGCGCACTATGGGTGGCGCGATCCGACCCGGCGGCAGCTTGCCGAGCGTGCGCAGCTCGAAGGTTGCACCCTCTCGGCGCAGATCGAGGTCGAGCACGTGGAGACTGCACTGAGCATCGTGGCGGGTGGAGCTGGGGACACGATCGTGTCGCGGGCGGTCACAACATCGAAGGGGTTCCCGGAAGGACTGTTTACGACGACCTTCGCGGACCCGCTCTACGACACGATCGCCATGGTGCAGCGCACGGGGAGCGTGCTTTCGCCGGCTACGCGGGAGATCGCGCGATTGGCGCGGCGCATGCTGCTGGAGCGCATGCCCTGAGTCGTGGACAACGAGAAGCGGCCCCGAGGGCAGCGCCCGTTTTGCGCGCACAGGGACCAGCCGCTACCGTGACAAATCACGGGCACGCGCCACTGTCGCCGCACGGCCGCTCGTCTCACCCGTTGCTCCACACCACCGATTGGACCCTTGTGGCCTCGACTCGCCTGATCGACCGTCTTCGCCGTCACCCCGCCAATCTCCACCTCGGGCTCATGCTCGCCCTCACGTTCTCCACCGGCGTCGCCGACGCCGTCGGCTATCTCGGCCTCGACAAGGTGTTCACCGGCAACATGACGGGCAACGTCGTGATCCTGGGCATGGCGATCGCCGGCGCGGATGACCTGCCCGTCGTGGGGCCGCTCATCGCGCTCATAACATTCATGCTGGGCGCGGCGGTCGGCGGTCGGGTGCTGCGCCCCGTGGCATCCGGCTGGACCACTCACTCAACCGTGCTGTTCGGCGCAGTGGGTCTCGTGATGGCGGGCCTCTCGATCACCCTTTTCGCGCTGGGGGGCAAGCCGCCCGCGCCGTTCGACCTCGTCGTCACGGCGTTTCTCGCCGCAGTGATGGGGCTGCAGGCCTCCGTCGCCCGGCACATCGCGGTAAAGGATGTCACGACCGTTGTCGTCACATCCACCATCACCGGCCTCGCCGCCGACTCGTGGATCGGCGGCGGCAAGAACCAGGCATGGTTCCGCCGCACTGCGGCAATTCTGCTCATCGGTGCCGGGGCGGGCGTCGGGGCGCTCCTGCTGATGCTGCACATTGGCTGGGGCATCGCCCTCACGGCCGCTATAACCCTCGTGGTGACCGCAATCGGCCATGTGGCCGGCCGCCCGCACCACGCAAGCACCCCCTAAAACCGCTCCACGGCTGTAGTCTCGTTCCACAAGCACGAAGGGGGCACCCATGGCTGAACTGGTTCCGATACCGTCGCCGGGTGTTCCGCTCTATTACGGGCTGCCGGGCTCCCCCGTGATCATCATCTCCCACGACTGGTATGGCCGCCTGCCGTGGCTCGAACCCTACGCCGACGCCCTCGCGAGCCAGGGCTACCGGGTCGTGGTTCCGGACTTCTACGACGGCGTCTGCACGACCCACGAGGACTCGGCCGCCCAGCTGCGGGACCGGCTCGACGCAGGCTACGCCCTCGTCATCCTCGACGACGTGGTGACCGAAGCGCGCTCAGAGGGATCGACGAAGGTGGGTCTGATCGGTTTTTCCATGGGCGGCTGGATATCGCTGCTGCATGCCCAGGGCGGGGAGGCCGACGCAGTCGCCGCCTACTACGCGACGCTCGGCGTCGACGAGCACGGCATCATCCCGTGCCCGGTCCTGCTGCACTTCGCAGAGAACGACGAGTGGTCAGACGGGGCAGAGCCCGACCAGTTCATCGCCCGGCTCGAGGATCATGGCACGCCCGTCACCCAGTTCACCTACGCGGGCACGCAGCACTCCTTCGCGAACGCGACCGTTGCCGCGGCCATCGACACCCGGGCTGCCGCTCTCGCGTTCGCCCGCACGGCGTCATTCTTCGACAGGCACCTCGGCGACTGACTGCCTCGTGACGTCCCAGACATGGTGGGCGAGATCGTGTGCGAGGTATTGGGCGAAGGTGTGCACGGTGAACGTCGCACCGTCGCCGCGCCTCCCCGGTCGCTGCCAGTCGTCGCCCTCCACCGCATCGAAGGCGTCGGCGATGTCGGATGCCGCGGGCAGGAGCTCCCCCGCGACGACGAGCGGGTCCCGTTCGTCGTAGCGCCCGGCGATCGCCGCGGCATCCTGATCCCAATTCGGGTAGAGCGGGTTGTCGGTCTGCAGCATGAGCGAGAGGCGTTCCCGGTAGAGCCGAAGCACGTCGAGCACGTGGGCCGCGTACTCGAGCGGTGACCAGGTCGCGTCGTTTGGGCGCTCGGCGGCGTCTGCGCGCTCGAGCGCAACGGCCATCGCGGCGGCGCTGTGGCGCACGAAGGCGCCCACCTCTGCGATCGACAGGGCGGATGCCACGAAACCGCACTCCGGGCAGGGCTTTTCGACCACCCAGGTCCAGTCTTTTGTGTCCGGAATGATGGCCATGATTTATCCTCCCGTGAGTGTACAAACCGCTACGTTAGCTATAGTGCCAGTCTTCCGGCGCGAGGTCGTGGGGTTCTCGCTGCGGCCGCGTGCACTCGGCGCGCCTCGACATTCGATACCGGGGCAAACCGAACGGCGGGCGGTTCCGAATGATCACCAGACAAACGGGCGACAGCGCCCGTTTCACAGCCAGAAAAGAGTACGCCATGACCAAGTCACCCAACCGCCTCCTCGGTGTCATTTTCGGCGCCGTCTACGTTCTCGTCGGTCTCCTCGGCTTCACCGTGACCGCCGGTGTCGACTTCCTCTCCACCGACGGCGGCCTGCTGCTCGGCATCTTCGAGGTGAACCCGCTCCACAACATCGCTCACCTCCTGATCGGAGCCGCGCTGCTGATCGCTGGCGTGCGGGGCGTGCGCCCGGCTAAGACCGTCAACGGAGTGGTCGGCGCCGCCTACCTCCTGCTGGGGATCATCGGTCTGTTCATCATCGACTCCGCCGCGAACATCCTCGCCCTGAACGGCGCTGACAACGTGCTGCACTTCGGCAGCGCCATCGTGCTGCTCGCCGTTGCCCTCGGCGCCGACAAGGTCACCGCCGGCCGCCGCTCAACCGTCTAACCATCTCCTCAACCGCTAGAAAGGAGGAGACGCCGATGTCGACAATCACCCGCACCTGGATCGCTTTTGCCGCACTGGGCACGGGCACCATCCACCTCGCGCTCGTCATCGGCGCTCCCCTGCCCCTCGGCATCGCTCTCGGCGCCCTCGGCGTCACAGAGGTGCTCTGGTCTCTGTTCGCGATGGCGGGGAGCCGTTTACCCGCTCCCCGCCTCGCGCTTCTCGGTGCCATGGCCCCGATCGTGCTCGGTGCGGTCGTTCTCTTCGCCGCCGTATCGCTGGACGCCCCCGCGGCGGGTTTCCGGCTGCCTCTGCTGGCGCTCGCGATCACCGCCGTGCTCGAGTTCGCGATCGCCACCGCCATCGCCGTCTCCCTGCGCCGCAGCGCCCACGGCGCCGGCGCGCCGGAGAACGCCGTGCCCCACACCGGACGGTACCTCGTGGCGCTTCTCGTCGCGGGGATGGCCGTGGCATCCCTCGTCACACCCGCACTCGCCGCCACCGAAGCCGGTGGCGCGGCGGTGCCGCACGGCGAGCACCCCGGCTTCTTCGTCGACAACGGGCACAGCGGACACTGACCCTCTCACGCTCGCCCTGTGTCAGGGCCGCCCGTGAGTCAGGCGTTGATGCCGGGAACGGCGGTGGCCCGCTCCATGAAGCGCTGCACGTGCTCGTCGACGATGATGTCGCTCGGGCGCAGGTCGCGGCTGAGGTACAGCCCGTTGAGAGCGCTGATGCGGCTGAGCGCGACATAGGTCTGCCCGGGCGCGAACGACCGCTGGCCAAGGTCGACGACGGCGCGATCGTAGGTCTTGCCCTGTGACTTGTGAATGGTCACCGCCCATGCCAGCCGCAGCGGAAACTGCGTGAACTCCGCCACGATGTCTTTCTTCAGCTGCCGGGTCGCCGAGGAGTAGGAGTACTTGAACTTCTCCCACACCGCCGGCTGCACCTGATGCCGCTCGCCGTCGATCTCGACAGTGACGAACTGATCGATCTTCGTGACTGTGCCGACGGAGCCGTTGACCCAGCGCTGGTCGGCGTCGTTGCGCAAGAACATCACCTGCGCGCCGATCTTGAGCTCGAGGGCCTCATCGGCGGGGAACGCACGGCCGCCGAACTCGCCCGTGACGTCGGCACGCGCGGTGAGCACCCGGCCGGGGAGCCGCGCGAGCTCGGCCTGGTTGATGCGGTTCACCGCCGCGTTCGTCGTCGCGAGCGTGATCACGCCATCGGTCGGCGGCGTGCGCGCCCCGGTGGTGTTGAGCCGTTCGGCGATCTCGGCGGTCACCCGGCCGTGTCGCACAGCGTTGAGCATGTACTTGAACTCGCCCTCGTGCTGGCGGTGAATAGTTGTCAGCTCGTAGATCACGAGGTCGGCCGCATCCCAGACCTTGGCGTCGAAGAACCACATCGACCGGTACTGGTCGGCGAAATAGGCGCGCTCGTCTGCGTCGCCCGGCACGGGCGCGAGCTGGTACGGGTCGCCGAACAGCACCAGTTGCACCCCGCCGAACGCCTCGTGTGGGCGCTGTCTGGCCTGACGGAGGCTGCGGTCGAGGGCGTCGAGCAGGTCGGCGTTGACCATGGAGACCTCGTCGATGACGAGGGTGTCGATCGTGTTGAGCAGCTTGCGCACCTCGGCGGTGTGCTCGATGTCGTGATCGGCGATGACCCCGATGGGCAGCCGGAAGAGGGAGTGGATCGTCTGCCCGCCCACGTTGAGCGCCGCGACGCCTGTCGGGGCGCAGATGACGATCTGCTTCGAGGTGTTCCACGAGAGGTGGTTCAGCAGCGTCGACTTGCCGGTTCCCGCGCGCCCGGTGACGAAGATATTCTCGCGAGTCGTCTCTATCGCGGCGAATACGGCTTCCTGCTCGGGGGATAGCTGTGGTGCGGTCACGCGGGGACTCCAGGATGCCAGTAGATACGCTCCAATCTACCCGCTCCCCGGCGACGCCCGGCGGTTACCCACACGCGGTTGCTTAGGATGTGAACATGCGCCGCGTCATTGTCACCTGGACGGCGGCATTCATTTTGCTCTTTGCCGGCTTCGGCGCCTCCGTCGTCGCCCTCAACTCCGAGCTCTACAGCGCACACGGTTTCGTGCGGGAGTACTTCGACGCCCTCGAGCGCCGTGACAGTTCCGCCGCCCTCGACCTCCCCGGCGTGCGCACGACCAACGACGCCGCGACGACCCTGCTGACCCCCTCGGCCATGGGCGGGCTGGGCGACGTGGAAATCGTCTCCGACACCGCCCAGAAAGACGGCAGCCGGCTCGTGACCGTGGAGTACTCGCTGACGGCGAGCGGTGACGAGAAGCCCACGAGCGCCCGGAGCGAGTTCGTCGTCGCGCGCGACGGCACCCGGCTCGGCCTGTTCCCCATGTGGCGGTTCGTCACGAGCCCGCTCAACACCGTCTCGATCACCGTGCAGAACGACACCCGCTTCACCGTCAACAACCTCGACGCCGAGACGACCGAACCGGGCGCCCCGCAAACGTTCCTCGCCTTCGCGCCCGGTTTCTACGTCTTCGCCCACGAGTCCACGTACCTGACGGCCGATCCGGTGCCCACGGCCGTGACATCCATCGGTGAAATAGCGGATGTCACGGTCGATGTTCACGCGAACGAGGACTTCGTCGCCGAGGTGCAGAGAAGCGTCACCGCCTACCTCGACGAGTGCACGACGCAGGAGGTGCTCATGCCGACGGGATGCCCCTTCGGGCAGCAGCTCAGCAACAGGGTCACCACGACGCCGGCGTGGTCGATGGCGCAGGAGCCCACTGTGACCGTCGTGCCCGGCAGCTCCCCCGGCACCTGGGCCGTGCCGCCCACCGACGCCGTCGCCCACCTCAAGGTCGACGTGCGTTCCCTTTTCGACGGCACGGTCTCGACGCTCGACGAAGACGTGCCGTTCTCGGTGCAGTACCTCGTGACGATCGAACCGAACGAACGCCTCGTGATCACGGCCGTATACGAGTAGCCGCGCGCTCGGCGAGCATCCGGTTGTACGCCTCGAGTTCGGCGTCTCCGTCGCGGTCGGCCTTGCGGTCGTACCGCTTCGAGTCCCGCTCGTCGCTGCGCGACCACATGATGGCCACGGCGATGGCGAGCGCCACGGTGGGGATCTCCCCCACGCTCCAGGCGATGCCGCCGCCGGTCTGCTGGTCGACGAGCGCCGAGGTGCCCCAGCCCATGGCGCCGTACCAGTCAGCGAGCAGGAGGCCGCTGCCGGTCATGAGCGAGAGTCCGAAGAAGGCGTGGAACGCCATCGTCGCGAGCAGCACGAGCAGGCGCAGCGGGTATGGTGCGCGCCCCGGCGACGGGTCGACGCCGATGAGCGACTGAACGAAGATGTAACCGGTGAGCAGGAAGTGGATGATCATCCACTGATGACCGATATGGTCCGTCGTCGCCCAGCGGAACAGCGGCGAGTAGTAAAACAGCCAGAGCGAGCCCACGAAGAGCACGGCCGACACGATGGGCTTGGAGAGGAACGCGAAGTAGCGGGAGTGCACGGCGAGCAGCATCCACTCGCGCGGCCCTCGGCTGCCGTCGTCGCGCTTGCGCACGGTGCGCAGCAGCAGCGTGATCGGGGCCCCCGGCACCAGAAGCACCGGAACGACCATGCCGAGCGTCATGTGGGCGAGCATGTGCTGGCTGAACATGAACTTCTCGTAGACGTTCACGCCGCCGTTGGTGATGTAGAAGAGCACGAGCATGCCCGTCACCCATAGCACGGTGCGCAGCGCGGGCCAGGCGTCGCCGCGGCGCTTCAGGCGCCAGACGCCGGCCAGGTAGAAGAATATCCCGAAGCCGCACACCAGCAGCCAGATGAGATCGAAGTTCCAGGTCGTGAACAGCCGCGCGAAGGTCACAGACGGAGGAAGCGGGGAGCCGGTGAGTATGGCGGCTGGCGTGGCATCCGTCAGCGACGAGGCGGCGACCTCGGCCTGGGGCGTCGCCGTGCGCGCGAGGGCCGCCGCGACGCCGGAGGCGATGCCCATGAACGCGAGTTCACTCGCGATGAGCCACCAGAAGAATCGGCGGGAGCCCTCGTCCCGCGCCATGCGCGCCATGAGGTAGCGGCGCTGGGCGACACCGAAGACGCCCAGCACCACGAGCACGGCGACCTTCACGAGAACCAGCGAACCGTACGGGGTGAGCAGGTTCTCGAGCGTGCCGACCCGGATCTCGGCGCTCACGTAGCCGGAAGCCGCCACCACGACGAAGCTGACGATTGCGACGGTGGAATACCGGCCGATAAGCGGCACGATGCGGCCCGTCGCGAGCGTGCGGGCACTGAGCACGAGAACGAGCAGCCCGCCGAGCCAGGCAGCGGCGAACACGATGTGCAGCCAGATGGCGCTCGTGGCCTCGTCGTGGCTCGCGGTATTGCCGGCGTGGCCTTGCAGGGCCATCGGCACGAGGGCGAGGGCGGATGCCACGGCCATGAAGGCCACGATGGTCTGGTTGCGCACCGCGAAGCACAGCACGGTCAGCGCGGCAGCCGCGAGCATCGTGCCGAGCCAGGACCGGCCGAGCTCGACATCGGTCAGGAAGCCGGCGAGCAACTCGCCGAAGCGATCGTCGAGCGAGATCGGCTGCAGGTAGAGCGTGAGGAAGCTGAAAAACCCGGCGGCGGCAGAGGCGACGGCCCAGACGGCGGCGGCCGCGGCGGCTATGTCGAGCGCGAGTCCGAACTCCGGCTTCTCGTGGCTCATGGCGAACGCAGCCAGCAGCAGGGCGCCGATGGTGCCGGCGGCACCGAGATTGACCAAGAGCTTGGCGACCGGAAGTCCGTAGCGCACGACGGCACCGGGATCGGCGATGGGCTCCGGGTCCGCTCCCCCGCCGAACCGCAGGGCGGCGAAGGTGCAAGCGAGTGCGACGAACAGCAGGAGCGCGGGCCCCACTATCCGTACGACTCGTGGCATCGTTTCAGCCTAATCGAGCAGGCTGAACGTTTGGTTCAACCGCATCGACGGCCGCGGCATCCCGACGGTCAAGATCAGGGGTTAAAGTCAGGAGGGCGTCGACCTTTCGGTCAACGCCCCCCTGCAGAGTACGACTATGACTACTTGGAGTCCTTCGCCGCAGCCTTGAGCTTCGAACCAGCGCTCAGCTTGACGCCGTAGCTCGCCTTGATCTCAATGGCTTCACCCGTCTGCGGGTTGCGTCCGGCGCGAGCAGCACGGTGAGTGCGCTCGATTGCCAGCCATCCGGGAATGGATACCTTGACGCCGTCGGCCACCGAGGTGGACAGAACGGAGAAGAGAGCGTCAACGACGCCGTTGACCGCAGCCTGGCTCTGGCCAGATTCTGCGGCAACTGCCGCTACGAGCTCGGTACGGTTTAGTGACTTGTCAGCCATATGTGTCCTCCTCGGACCTTGTGCAGTTGGTTGGCTCACTGGTTAAAGCCGAT
>JAODAY010000125.1 GCA_025463665.1 Microbacteriaceae bacterium | reverse complement strand
CCAGCTTCGACCTTCTCGAGAAGCTGTCCATTGGCGCACCGGCAGCGGTCAAGACCCTCGTGACCGGCAGCGCGGCCGTCTCCGGCGCCGTCGTGCTCGCGACCTGCAACCGTTTCGAGGCCTACCTCGACGTGAACGAGCCAGTGACGGGGAGCGCCGTGCAGTCGACGATCGACGTCATGAGCGAGGCCAGCGGCGTGCTGCCCGAAGACCTGCGCGGTTCGATCACGGTCATCTCCGGCGACGCCGTGGCCGGCCACCTGTTCGCCGTCACCTCCGGTCTCGAGTCCGTCGTCGTGGGCGAAGACGAGATCTCCGGCCAGGTCGGCCGCGCCATCGATGCGGCACGCCAGTCGGGAACAACCTCCTCGAGCCTCGACCGCCTGTTCCAGACCGCGGCTCGCACCTCCCGCGAGGTGAAGAACCGCACCGCCCTCGGCGGCGCCGGGCGCTCCCTCGTGCGGCTCGCCCTCGAACTGGCCTCGAGCCGCGTCACCGACTGGTCGAAGACTCGCGTTCTCGTGGTCGGAACGGGCCAGTACGCCGCAACGACGCTCGTCGCGCTGCGTGACCGCGGTGCATCCGATCTTCGCGTCTTCTCACCGAGCGGGCGCGCGGCGAAGTTCGCCGCGAAGTACGACCTTCTCGCCGAGACGTCGCTGCCGGCCGCCATCGCCGGTGCCGACATCGTGATCACCTGCACCTCCGTGATGGCCATCGCCCCGGCCGACATCACGAACGACCAGCGCCGCCTCGTGATCGACCTCGGGCTGCCCCGCAACGTCGACCCCGCCGTCGCCTCGATGCCGGGCGTCGAACTGCTCGATCTCGAGACCATCAGCCGCCACGCGCCCATCGAGGCCCTCACCGCCGCGAGCGACGCGCGCGCCCTCGTCGGCGACGCCGCAACCGAGTTCACGACGGCGGCCTCGGTCGAGCCCGCCATCGTCGCGTTGCGGGGCCACATCTTCGACCTGCTCGATGCCGAGATCGCACGGGCCGAGCGGCGCCCCGGCGACACCACCGAGACGGTGACCGCGCTGCGCCACCTCGCCGGGGTGCTGCTGCACGCCCCCTCGGTGCGCGCACGGGAGCTGGCGAGGGAGGGCCGAGCCGACGAGTTCATCGCCGGCCTCGACGCCCTCTACGGGGTCGCCCCCGTCGCCGCTCCGGCGCCGATCCGGGCGGCGTCCAGCGGCGAGCCCGACGCCGAGCTGTCTGCCTGACCCGTGACCGACGCCCACGAGGCGCATCCCCCGCAGGAGTTGCGGCAGATGCGCGACGACTTCACGCGGTTCATGCTCTCCTACAAGTTCGGTATCGACGAGGTGCTGACGAAGATCAATATTCTGCGCGAAGAGTTCAACCACAGCCAGGATTACAACCCGATCGAGCACGTCAACTCCCGGCTGAAGTCGCCCGAGAGCATTCTCGAGAAGGCCACGCGCAAAGAGGTCGGGCTCAGCGTCGACGAGATGCGCGCGAACATCCAGGACATCGCCGGCGTGCGGATCACCTGCAGCTTCCTCTCCGACACCTATCGGATACGCGACATGCTCACGCGCCAGGGCGACCTCACCGTTCTCGTCGAGCGCGACTACGTGGCCAGTCCCAAGCCGAACGGCTACAAGAGCCTGCACCTCATCGTCGAGGTGCCGGTCTTCATGTCCGACCGCGTGCAGCCTGTCTCGGTCGAGATCCAGATCCGCACGATCGCCATGGACTTCTGGGCGAGCCTCGAGCACAAGATCTACTACAAGTACGAGGGCGCCGTTCCCGCGGTTCTCGTCGAGGAGCTCACGGCCGCGGCCAACGCAGCGAACCGGCTCGACGTGAAGATGGAACGCCTGCACGACGAAGTGGTGCGGCTCGGCGAGGCCGCGGGAGCTACGGCGGGAACGGATGACGAGCAGTTCGGCACCCGCATGGTCGTGCCCGACGAGGTGCTCATCGCGATGGCTCTGCACCGTGCTGCGGATGCCGCGGCATCCCCCGCGCCTTAATGCACGTATTCCAGCAGCTCCCGGCCGACCCCGCGCATCGCCTCGACGACCCTCAGCCTGGCCTCGAGCGACGTGTCGCCGAACTGCACTGACACGGCGTAGGAGACCGCCGCGCGGCGCCCTCGCAGTGCCCCGGCCTCGGAACGCACGCCAGGGGCGGAGCCCGTCGCGTTGACGAGCAGCGTGGTGTGGTCGGCCGTGCGGTGGTCGAGCGGGTCGAGGCCGAATGCGCTCGCCACCAGGGAGAGGTCACTGCCGAGCCCGAGCCAGGCCAGCACCCGTTGGCTGGTGGGCCGGTCGACGATCTCCTCCCTGGCGAGCCTGCCGAACAGTGCGGCGAGTTCGAGGGTCGAGCCGACCGACAGCGCGGGCGCGTCGTCCGGCCCCCGCGTGTCGCGGGCGAGATCGAGCAGCGCCGTCTTCGACAGGCCGAGCGAGTCGGCGCGGGCCTGCACGGCATCGAGTCCGACGCGCTCGAGCAGCGCGTTGATCGCGAGATTGTCGCTCGTGGAGCCGACCAGCATGGCGAGGTCGACGACCGGCAGCGCGGGAACCTGCATGTGCTGCCAGATTCCGCTGTGGCGCACGCCGATCGCGGGTTTGTCGAGAATCCCGTAGCCCGAGTCGTCGCGGGCGGTCAGCCGCGCCGAGACCTCGATGAGCAGCAGAACCCGCCCGATGCTCGCCGTGGGCATGGCAACGCGGTCGTCGATCGACACGACGGGCGCGCCGGTGGCGAGGTCGATCGCGTTCGCCGACACCCGGGCGCCGTCGTAGGCGAGGCGCCCGAGCGAGGCGAAGGTGGTCGCAAACCGCGGCGAGCGCGCGTCGCTCAGATGGCGCCCGGCGGAGCGCACCCGCTCCGGGTGCTCACCCGTGCTCGCAGTCTCCGCCATGATGGACCCTCTACCGCCCTCCGTCTGGCACTACCAGATGGTGACCCTCTCGGCGGGATCGAGCCACAGCGCATCGGCCGGAGTGACCCCGAAGGTCTCGTAGAAATCGTCGATGTTACGCACGATCTGGTTGCAGCGGAACTCGTTCGGCGAGTGCGGGTCGATCGACAACAGCCGCACGACCTCCTCCTCGCGCACCTTGATCTGCCACGCCTGCGCCCAGGAGAGGAAGAAGCGCTCCGCGCCGGTGAGTCCGTCGACGACGGGTGGCTCGACGGTCCCTGAGCCTGTCGAAGGGCGGAGCGACAGGAGATACGCCTTCCAGGCGATGCCGAGCCCACCGAGATCGCCGATGTTCTCGCCGATGGTGAGCGAACCATTCACGTGGTGCTCCGGGGTCTGCGCCGGTGCGAGTGCGTCGTACTGGGCAATGAGGCTCGAGGTGAGCTTCTCGAACGCGGCACGGTCCTCCGCCGTCCACCAGTCGGTGAGTCGACCGTCGCCGTCATACTTCGAACCCTGGTCGTCGAAGCCATGACCGATCTCGTGCCCGATCACCGCACCGATGGCGCCGTAGTTTGCCGCGGCATCCCTCTTCTCGTCGAAGAAGGGGAACTGCAGGATGGCGGCAGGAAAGACGATCTCGTTGA
>JAODAY010000118.1 GCA_025463665.1 Microbacteriaceae bacterium | reverse complement strand
CGTGCAACGGCAGCATCGTGCACCGCAGCATCGTGCACCGAACGCAACCCCTCGCCCAATGTGGTCGCGCCCTGTAGACACGTACCTGGCGCGAGCCGGCACGAGTCGGCACGGTCGCGCGCGCAATCACGGCGGCAAATTCCCGAGCCGACGCAACATTTCTGGAGGTAACACAAAGTCCATGGGTAACACGCTGGAGTGCATAAGCGAATGGATTTCCGAGCAACGCTGGTATGCCGGCAAGGGCCACGTGCCTCAACTGAGAGAACTGTCGAGGCAGTCGCTGCCCAGCGAGGACGGTGTCGCAATTCACCTCCTCCTCCTCATGGACGACGAGGGCGCACTGCCGACGCTGTACCAGGTGCCGGTCGTGGAACGACGCGACCTGCAGCCGGCCGACCGTAGGTTCCTCATCGGCCAGACCGACGACGGCACCTACGTCTTCGACGGCCCGCACGACCCGGTGTTCACACGAGCTCTCCTGACCGCCATTGCCCCGGAGCTTGCCGCGACGGCGAACGTGACCGGCAGCAGCGTGCTCTCCGCCGAGCAGTCGAACACCTCGATCATCTACTCCATCGACGGCGCCCCGAGCATCATCTGCAAGGTCTTCCGCGCCCTGCACAACGGCGAGAATCCGGATGTCACGCTCCAGTCCGCCCTCAGCGCGGCGGGTTCGACGGCGGTGCCGCGCTTCGTCGGCGAACTGAGCAGCGAATGGGAGGACATCGGCCAGCCCAATGGCCGGGCCCGCGGCAACCTCGCCTTCGCGCAGGAGTTCCTCTCCTCCGCCGAGGACGGCTGGAAGGTCGCCCTGCGCTTCGCGGCCGAGGACAGCGACTTCACGTCACTCGCCCGCGACCTCGGCACCGCAACCGCCGGCGTTCACGCGACGCTGGCCGAGGTGCTGCCGACCGCGGAGGCGACTCCCGAGGGCGTCGACGCCATGATCGCGTCGTTCGACCGCCGCCTCTCGATCGCGACGCGTGAAGTTCCGGCCCTGCTGAAGTACACCGACCGCGTGACCGCCGTCTACTCCCAGGCACAGTCTGGCCACTGGCCGCGCCTGCAGCGCATCCACGGCGACTTCCACCTCGGCCAAGCCCTGCTCGTGACCGACCGGGGATGGGTCTTCGTGGACTTCGAGGGCGAACCGATGCGTCCGATGAGCGAACGCGACCGTCCAGACGTCACGGTGCGTGACGTGGCGGGCATGCTCCGCTCATTCGACTACGCCGCCGGGTCGACCGACGGCTGGCCGACCGAATGGGCGACCGCCTGCCGGGAGGCGTTCCTCGAGGGGTACTGCGCGGCATCCGGTTTCGACCTTGAGGCCCACCGCGCGCTCCTCGACGCCTTCGAACTCGACAAGGCCGTCTACGAGGCGATCTACGAGGCGCGAAACCGGCCCGACTGGCTCAGCATCCCGCTGCGCGGCATCGACCAGCTCACGACGCACGCATAGCGCCGATCAGGCGTAGTTCGAGCAGACCGTCCCGTCACACGCACGCGGCGGGACGGTCTGCCGACTAGGTGCCCTTCGGCAGGTTGAGGTCCTTCGGGTCGACCTCGATATCGCCGACGTCGTCGGGTCCGCCCGTGCCCGGCAGCAGGTTCACGTCGCTCTCGTCGATGTCCGCATCGTCGAGGGCCTGCGACGATGACATGTCTTCCGCCTGTTTGACGTGCGTGTCCTTTTCGGCTGTCGGGCTTTCGTTGGTGTCTTTGCGCACGATCGTGTCTTCGTCGTGACGTTCGAGGTCTGCCATGCCTCGACGCTACGCGAGGGTTTCGGCGGCACGCCAACATTCGGATAGGACTTGCTTTTCGCGACGTCGCTCCCCCTGCGCCCCGGTGCAGCCGCCGTGAGCCGCCTGTGTCGCCGGCCGGGAGGCGGTACAGTGGCGCTGAGATGTCTTTCACCCGCCGCAGCTTTCTGATCGGAGCCGGAAGCGGCCTTTCCGCTCTCGTGCTCACCGCCTGCGTGCCCGAAGCGACGCCGTCTCCCACGCCCACACCGACCGAAACTTCGAACGCCGGGGTTCCCTCCCCGGCCGCCTTCGAGCGCAGCGCGTGGGCGTCGGACTCATTCGCCCGGGGCGCCATGAGCTACGTCGCCGTGCGGTCGAGCGTCGACCACCGCGACGCCCTCAGACAGCCGATCATCAACCGCGTGTTCCTGTGCGGCGAGGCTACATCGACGGATGCCGCGGGCACGGTGCGGGGCGCCCAGCGATCCGGCTCCTTCTCCGCCGCGAGCCTCGCCGCCGTCGCCGACCCCACCGACAAGATCGCCGTGGTCGGTGCCGGGGCTGCCGGGGCCGAGGCCGCCCGCGTGCTCACGCTCCGGGGCTACGACGTGACGGTCATCGAGGCGAGAAATCGGGTGGGCGGCCGAATCCACTCGTTCACCTCGGACAACTGGCCGTTCCCTCTCGAACTCGGTGCGTGGCGTTTCTCGCCCAGCACCGACGTCGACCTGCTCGACACCCTCGAGCGACTCGATGTCGAGACCGTGGCTCGCCAGGCAGTGCCCGCCGAGACACCCCCGGCAGACGTGGTTTTCCGCTCGACGACGGGCGAGGCATCCGCCGACCCGGTGAGTGCGACCGCCGTGGCCGACGCCCTCACCTGGGCGACCCGGCAGTGGGCGGACGTCTCGCTCGAGCAGGCGCTCACCGAATCGGGAGCGGCCGAGGCGGCCGCGGGCGCAACCGCCGGCGAGCTCGCGGGCGCAGAGCTGCTCGCCCAGCACCTCTCGTGGATCGCCACCGCCTACGGCGCCGACGCGGCCCAACTCTCGAGCTGGTTCACCCCGGCGGTCGAGGATCCGACGGTGTTCGTCACCGGAGAACTGCAGACACTCGTCTCCGACGCGCTCGACGGCGTGGAGACGTTCCTGTCGACGACCGTTGTCGGCGTCGCCTACACCGACGAGCGGGTGAGCCTCCGGCTCGGCACCGGTGAATCGCTCGCCGTCGACCGTGTGCTCATCACCGTTCCGCTCGGGGTGCTGAAAGACAACGGCATCGA
>JAODAY010000043.1 GCA_025463665.1 Microbacteriaceae bacterium | reverse complement strand
TAAGCATGGATGCCTCAGTGCTCGTTGTCATCAGCGCCTTCACCAGTGAGGTCTCGCCCAGCGACACGCTGCAGGTCGGCGGTCTGCCGCTGCATCCGCTCCTCGTGCACGCGGTGGTGGTGCTCGCCCCGCTCACGGTGCTGGCGCTGCTGCTCGGAGCGTTCTGGCCCGCGGCCAGGCGGCGTCTGGGCATCGTGACCACGCTCGCCGCTGCCGCGCTCGTGGTGCTGGTGCCGATCACGGTCGTCGCCGGGCAATCGCTGAAGGAGCTGGTCGGCCCCGTGCCGGGGGTCGACAGGCACGCGGCGCTCGGAAGGATGCTGCTGCCGTGGGTGATAGCGCTGTTCGTGGTCGCGCTTGCCCAGTGGCTGTGGTTCCGCCGCGAGTCGCCCGACGGCAGAAAGGCGCAGACGCCGCGCGAACCCGCCGTCCGTCGAAGGTCACAGGGAACGGCGCGGGTGCTCTCTCTGGCGCTCGCCGTGGCGTCGGTGCTGGTCGGCGTCGGCACCATGGTGATGGTGGTGCTCATCGGAGACGCGGGAAGTCGGGCGGTGTGGGGCGGGCTGCTGGGCTGACATCCGCGGCATCCAACTCACCGACGGGCTTAACCGCGCACACAGCGGCGGTC
This sequence comes from Microbacteriaceae bacterium, assembly GCA_025463665.1. Classification (GTDB taxonomy): domain Bacteria; phylum Actinomycetota; class Actinomycetes; order Actinomycetales; family Microbacteriaceae; genus Conyzicola. The sequence continues at coordinate 3,429 of JAODAY010000043.1, read as the reverse complement.
GGTACCATGGAGCGTGCCCCTTTTCGTGCCTCGCACCGCTGTACTCGCTGTGCCGGTCGCGTCAGTGGCGGCGCACATTTGTAGAGTCCGCGCCAGTCGACTGGCCGTAGACACAATCGCAGTGGCCGCAAAGACCGAACTGCTCAAGCGAGTTGCGCCCACAAGGCACGCAATTCGAGAGGACGTGTGACATGGATTTGGACATCTTTTCAGACATCGAATCTGAGGTGAGGGGCTACATCAGGTCGTTCCCCGTCATCTTCGAGCGGGCCGTCGGCTCCACGATGATCGACCAGGATGGCACCGAGTACATCGACTTCTTCAGCGGCGCCGGGGCGCTCAACTACGGGCACAACAACCCGCTCATGAAGCAGGCGCTCCTCGACTACATCGGCAACGACTCGATCTCGCACTCGCTCGACATGGCCACCGTCGCCAAAAAGGGCTTCCTCGAGGCCATGAAGACCGTCATTCTCGAACCGCGGGGCCTCGACTACAAGCTCCAGTTCACCGGCCCGACCGGCACCAACGCGGTCGAGGCGGCACTCAAGATCGCTCGCCTCGCGACCGGTCGTTCCACTGTGGTCGCCTTCACTCGCGCCTTCCACGGCGTCAGCGGCGGGTCGCTCGCCGCGACGGCGAACCAGCACTTCCGGCAGGCAGCGGGATACTCGCTCGATGACGTCGTCTTCGTGCCCTTCGAGGGCTACTTCCCCGGTCTCGACACGCTCGCCTACCTCGAGCAGCTGCTCGGTGACCAGAGCAGCGGCCTCGAGCTGCCTGCCGCTGTCATCGTCGAGAGCATTCAGGCGGAGGGCGGCATCAACGTCGCGAGCCCCGAGTGGCTCCGCGGCCTCTCCGAGCTGTGCGCGCGCCACGGCATCCTGCTCATCGTCGACGACATCCAGGTCGGCGCGGGGCGCACCGGCGAGTTCTTCAGCTTCGAGGCAGCGGGCATCGTGCCCGACATCGTGACCTTGTCGAAGTCGCTCTCGGGTTACGGACTGCCCATGTCCCTTGTGCTCATGAAGCGCGAACTCGACGTCTGGAAGCCGGGCGCCCACAGCGGCACGTTCCGTGGCAACAACATGGCGTTCGTCTGTGCGACCGTGGCCATCGACACCTACTGGAAGGACGACGCGCTCACGACAGATGTGCACCGCAAGGGCGCGATCGTGCGCGAGAGGCTCGCAGCCATTGCGGCGCTCCACCCGGAGGCTCAATTCGAGGTGCGCGGTCGCGGCTTCATCTTCGGCTTCGCCAGCACGAAGATGCCCGAACTCGCGAACGCGATCGCCCACGAGGCGTTCCTGCGCGGCCTGATCGTCGAGACATCCGGCCCGTCCGACGAGGTGCTCAAGCTGCTTCCCGCCCTCATCATGGACGACGCGACACTCCTCCGCGGGCTCGATGTCATCGCCGCGAGCGTCGAGGCGGCACTCAAGGCCTAATCGACTGAAGCCGCCGTGCCCGGTTAGAACCCCGCCACGGCGTGCGGCTCGTATGCCGCCTCGAGACGCGCGACGTCCTCCACGCTCAGCTCGAGGTCGAGCGAGTCGACGGCGTCGTCGAGGTGCGCGATCGTGTGGGCGCCGACGATCGGTGCGGAGACGACCGGGCTGCGCGACACCCAGGCCAGGGCGACCTGCGCACGCGTCACTCCCCGGCTCTCCGCGACGGATGCCACGGCCTCAACGATGTGCGCGTCGCCCGGGTAGCGGCCGTACAGCGACTTGCCGAACTCGTCGGTCGCGGAGCGGTCCGTCGCGACATCCGGGTCCCGGGTGAGGCGGCCCCGGGCGAGGGGACTCCATGGGATCACCCCGACGCCCTCGTCCGCGCAGAGGGGATGCATCTCGCGTTCCTCTTCGCGGTTCAGCAGGTTGTAGTGGTCCTGCATCGAGACGAAGCGCGCCCACCCGTTTGCGCGCTGCAGGTGCAGGGCCTTGCTGAACTGCCAGGCGAACATCGACGACGCTCCGAGGTAGCGCGCCTTGCCGGCGCGAACCACGTCGTGGAGAGCCTCGAGCGTCTCCTCGATCGGCACCGTGGCATCCCACCGGTGGATTTGATACAGGTCGACGTAGTCGGTGCCGAGACGGGTGAGGCTCGCGTCGATCTCCGCGAAGATCGCCTTTCGTGACAGGCCCGCGCCGTTCGGCCCGGGCCGCATCCTGCCGTGCACCTTGGTGGCGATGACAACCTCGTCGCGGTTCGCGAACTCGGCGAGCGCCCGGCCGACGATCTCCTCGCTCGATCCGTTCGAGTAGACGTTGGCGGTGTCGAAGAAGGTGATGCCCGATTCGAGGGCGTGCTTGAGGATCGGCCGGCTCGCGCTCTCGGGCAGGCTCCACGGGTGGCTGCCCCGCTCCGGCTCCCCGAAGGACATGCAGCCGAGTGCAATTGCCGAAATCTCGAGTCCGGTTCTGCCGAGTCGCGTGTATCTCATGATCTGCAGTGTGCTGGTTTCCCGGTGGATCGGCAAGGCGATTTAGAGGATGTCGCCAAGACACGCGGCGCGGGCCGCACGAATCTTCGTCGTACCGTGAGCCGGGGTAGAGCGGCCCACATCGTCGGGCTATCGTGGCGCGGTGCACATGATTTTCCGGACGGTATTCCACTTTCTCCGCAGCCACACCTCGTCGAAGCTCGCCATGAACGCCGTGGGGCGCATGAGGCTGCGGGTGCTGCCGACAGACATCGACACGCTCGGTCACGTCAACAACGGCATGTACCTGTCGCTCATGGACCTCGGCCGTGTCGACCTCATGATCCGCGCCGGCGCCATGCGCTCGGTGGCCAGGCTCGGCTTCTACCCGGTCGTGGTGAGCGAGACCATCAGTTTTCGTCGCTCGCTCGAGCTGTGGCAGAAGTACACCCTCGAGACCCGGGTGATCGGCTTCGACGCCAAGGCCGTCTACATCGAACAGCGTTTTGTGGTCGGCGGTGAGATCTACGCTCACGCCTTCGTGCGCTCACGTTTTCTCAAGAAGTCGGGCGGCGTCGTGAGCGTGGACGAGCTCGCGGCCGCGCTCGACGTCGACACCTCCACCTATGAACTTCCCGAGTGGGTCGGCGGCTGGGCGGAGTCGGTCGCTATGGCGCCCTCGCGGGCCTCCGCACCGAGCGAGTGGCCGGCCTGACCCGCGCGGCCTGACCCGCGCGGCCTGACCTGGCCCGCCTGAGCGCCCGTGCACCTAGGCCGACGGCAGGTGAGGAATCGTGGTGAGATTGACGGTCAGGCATTCGCACCGGAGGAGACACCATGAGCGTCATACAGTGGCTGTTCGACGCCCAACTCGTGATCGGCGACCAGACGATTCTGTGGCGAGAGATCATCGGCAACGTCTTCGGCCTGCTGAGCGCGCTCGGCGGAATGCGGCGCAAGGTGTGGGCGTGGCCGGTCGGCATACTCGGCAACGCCCTGTT
>JAODAY010000387.1 GCA_025463665.1 Microbacteriaceae bacterium | reverse complement strand
CTGCAGCTGGCGGTACTCCGGGCCCATTCTTGCGCGCGTCTTGATCCACTCGGGCTTGCGCTCGATCGGGGTCTCGGCGTTCCTGACCTCCATGCGCAGCAGCTTGCGGCCGCCGGTGGCGTTCGCGGTCGCCGGCGGCTGGGCCGCGCAGCCGCTCACGCGGCGACCGTCAACTCGTGCTGGAACGCTGCAACGACAGCGTCGACGATGGCGAGCGGCGTCACGAGTGCGCCGGTCGCGTGGCCGATGCTCGTCACCCCGGCGTCCCGGATGCCGCACGGCACGATCTGCGAGAACGGGTCGAGGCTGTTGCTGCAGTTCAGGGCGAAGCCGTGCATGCTCACTCCGTCGGCGACGCGCACCCCGATGGCGGCGATCTTGTCGAGGCCGTCGTTGTTGCCGCCGTCGCTGGTCGAGCCGTACTTGCCCATGCCCTCCGCCGATCGCACCCACACGCCGGTGCGGCCGCGCACGCTCTCACCGTGGATGCCGTAGTCGGCGAGCACCCCGATCAGCACGGATTCGAGCCGGCGTACGTAGGCCACCCCGTCGACCGGCTGGGGGAGCCGCAGGATCGGGTAGCCGATCAGCTGACCCGGTCCGTGCCAGGTGATCTTGCCGCCGCGGTCGACATCGACGACTGGGGTGCCGTCGGTCGGACGCTCGTCGGCCGACGTGCGGGTGCCCGCCGTGAACACCGCCTCGTGCTCGAGCAGGATCAGGGTGTCGGCTGATTCGCCGCTCACCACCCGCTGATGAACGCGGCGCTGCAGCTGCCAGCCCACGTCGTAGGGCACGTATTCCGGGGCAAAGCCCGCCTTCACGATGTCGACCACCGAGTCAACGTAGCATTAATAGATCGAGTCTAATAAAGCGGATGACGCGGCTACCGGGGCCGCCTACGTGTTGGCCGCGCGGTGCCCTTCGGCGTAGCCGACGTAGTGGCGTGCGTTCTCCTTGAGCCCCTCGCGCTCCTCCTCGGTGAGCTCGCGCCGCACCTTCGCCGGCACCCCGGCCACGAGCGACCCGGGCGGCACGATCGTGCCCTCGAGCACAACGGCACCCGCCGCGACGAGCGAGCCGGCGCCGATCACGGCGCGGTTGAGCACCGTCGCGCTCATGCCGATGAGGCAGTCGTCCTCGATCGTGCAGCCGTGCAGTACCGCGGCGTGGCCGACGCTCACCCCGGCGCCCACCGTCGTCGGAACGCCCGAGTCGCAGTGCACCGTCACGTTGTCCTGCAGGTTGCTGCCCGCGCCGAGGGTGATGGTCGCGACATCCGCCCGCAGAACCGCGCCGTAGAAGACGCTCGAATTCTCGGCGAGCGTCACCTGGCCGATGAGCGTCGCGTTCGGGGCGACCCACGCCGATGGGTCGATGGTCGGCGTCGCACCGGCGAAGGGGATGATGAGAGACATGGCATCAGGGTAGGACACGACGGATGCCGCGTGGCACATTGGTGGGCATTCGCGCCTCGTGCGCTGCAGAGGGTCGCCCGCGCGGTTAAACTGGCTGCATCATGGCCACCTTTGGAAACCTCTCTGACCGCCTAGCGGATACGTTCAAGAACCTTCGCGGCAAGGGCAAGCTGTCGCCAGCCGACGTCGACGGCACCGTTCGCGAGATCCGGCGCGCGCTGCTCGACGCCGACGTCGCGCTCGAGGTCGTCAAGGAGTTCACCGGCAAGGTGCGCGAGCGCGCCCTGAGCGACGAGGTCTCCAAGGCACTCAACCCCTCGCAGCAGGTGGTGCAGATCGTCAACGACGAGCTCATCACGATCCTCGGTGGCGAGGCCAGGCGCATCCAGTTCGCCAAGACCGGGCCGACCGTCATCATGCTCGCCGGCCTCCAGGGTGCGGGTAAGACGACCCTCGCCGGCAAGCTCGCGAAGTGGCTCGCCGCCGACAACCACACGCCGCTGCTCGTCGCGGCCGACCTCCAGCGCCCCAACGCGGTCAACCAGCTGCAGGTCGTCGCCGAGCAGGCCGGCGTCGCGGTGTACGCGCCGGAGCCCGGCAACACCGGGGCCGAGGAGACGACGCCGACGCGCGGGTTCTTCGGCGGCAGCAAGTCGGGCGACCCGGTTAAGGTCGCCAAAGACGCGCTCAAGTTCGCCCGCGACAAGCAGTACGACGTGGTCATCGTCGACACCGCCGGTCGACTCGGTGTCGACGCCGAGCTCATGAAGCAGGCTTCCGACATCCGCCGGGCGATCGACCCCGACGAGGTCTTCTTCGTCATCGACGCCATGATCGGTCAAGACGCCGTGGCTACCGCCAAGGCCTTCCAGGACGGCGTCGACTTCACGGCCGTCGTACTCACCAAGCTCGACGGTGACGCCCGCGGTGGTGCGGCGCTGTCCGTGGCATCCGTCACCGGTCGCCCCATCATCTTCGCCTCGACGGGTGAGGCGCTCGGCGACTTCGAGCCCTTCTACCCCGACCGCATGGCGAGCCGCATTCTCGACCTCGGTGACATCCTCACGCTCATCGAGCAGGCGCAGAAGAACTTCGACGAGGAGGAGTCCCTCAAGATCGCGGAGAAGTTCGCGACCGACAGCTTCACCCTCGAGGACTTCCTCGCCCAGATGCAGCAGCTCAAGAAGATGGGCTCGATCAAGAGCATGCTCGGCATGCTGCCCGGCGCCAAGGGCATGCGCGAGCAGCTCGACAACTTCGACGAGTCGGAGATCACGCGCACCGAGGCGATCATCCAGTCGATGACGCCGCAGGAGCGGCGCACGCCGAAGCTGCTCAACGGATCGCGCCGCGCCCGCATCGCCCGCGGCGCCGGCTCGACCGTCACCGAGGTCAACGCCCTCGTCAATCGCTTCGAGCAGGCCGCCAAGATGATGAAGACCGTGGCCAAGGGCGGCATGCCGAACATTCCCGGCATGGGGCCGATTCCCGGGCAGAAGTTCGGCAACAAGCAGCAGCCGAAGAAGAAGGGCTCCAAGTCGGGCAACCCGGCCAAGCGCGCGGCGGAGAACGCGGCGCTCGCCGCGGGTCCCGCGCCGTCGGCCGGCGGCGCTGCAGGCAAGGGCAGCGGGTTCGGGCTC
>JAODAY010000382.1 GCA_025463665.1 Microbacteriaceae bacterium | reverse complement strand
CCGGAGAAGCTGCGCGCGGCGATCGACTCGGGTCGCTTGCGCTTCACGACCGACTTCGACGAGGCGGCGGCGTTCGGCGATGTGCACTTCGTATGCGTCGGCACTCCGCAGCAGGCCGGGTCGCACGCGGCCGACCTGCGATATGTGGAGTCTGCCTTCACCGAACTCGCGAAGCGGATCGATCGCAAGGCGCTGCTCGTGGGCAAGTCCACGGTTCCGATCGGAACGGCCGAGCGCATCACCCGTCTCGTGCAGGAGGTCTCCCCGGCCGGTGACGAGCTCGAGCTCGCCTGGAACCCCGAGTTCCTGCGCGAGGGGTTCGCCGTCGAAGACACCCTGCACCCCGACCGGCTGGTCTTCGGGGTGTGCAGCGAGTGGGCGAGCGAGCAGTTGCAGGCGGCCTTCCGCCCCATCCTCGACGACGACACGCCGCTCATCATCGCCGACCTCGCCACGGCCGAACTCGTGAAGGTCGCCGCGAACTCCTTCCTCGCCACGAAGATCTCCTACATCACCGCGATGGCCGAGGTGTGCGAGGCCACCGGAGCCGACGTCAACGTGCTCGCGACGGCGCTCGGTTACGACGACCGCATCGGGTCGCGATTCCTCAAGCCGGGGCTCGGCTTCGGGGGAGGCTGCCTGCCGAAGGACATCCGCGCCTTCGCCCACCGCGCCGCCGAACTCGGTGTCGGCCAGGCCGTGGCATTTCTGCAGGAGATCGACGCGATCAACATCCGCAGGCGCGTGCGCACCGTGGATCTGGTGCGCGAACTCGCCGGCGGCTCCCTTGCGGGTGTGCACGTCGCGGCGCTCGGGGCGGCGTTCAAGCCGAATTCCGACGACGTCCGGGATGCACCGGCCCTCGACGTCGCGCGCATGCTCTACCTGGAGGGGGCGAAGGTGACGGTGTACGACCCGCAGGCCACCGAGAACGCGCACCGCGTCTACCCCGACCTCGACTATGCGGCGTCGCTGACCGACGCCGTGACCGGCGCCCACGTCGTCGCCCTGCTGACGGAGTGGGACGAGTTTCGCCATGCCGACCCCGAGGCGCTCGGAGCCCTCGTCGCCGAACGGCACATCGTCGACGGGCGCCATGCCCTCGACGCGGCACTCTACCGCGCGGCCGGTTGGGACTACCGCGCCCTCGGAACCCCCGGCCCCGTGGTCGAACCCGTCGTGAGCGGGTCGACCGACAGCGCCGGTACCTGAACCCTGTCGGGGGCGGGGTCTTATCGGGAGACCCCGGCTCCGGCAGGCCCACGCCCGCGCGGGCCTGCTCCGGCTGGTCCGCGCCGTCGCGCGTCTAATCTGAAAGCGTAGCCGCGCGGGCGGCGCTCAGTCGCTGATGTCGGCGACCGTCGCGTCGAAGCCGGCGATGAGTTCGTCAGCCTCGACGAATGCGCTCAGCCGGTGTTCACCGGCGCCCATCGCGATCCGCCTGCCGATGATGCGCTCGTCGGCGAACACCGGCCACGACGTCGAGCTGCCGAGCGGCGTTATCGTGCCGCGCTCGTAGCCGGTGGCATGGAACGCGAGGTGAGCCTCGGGCAGCCGCAGTTTATTGACACCGACAACGGCCCTGAGCTTCGTCCACGAGATCTGGCGGTCGCCCGGAATGAGGGCGAAGAGGTAGCTTCCGTCGTGCCGTTTCACCACGAGGGTCTTCACCAACGACGCGGGCGGAATGCCCAGCAGCGACGCGGCCTCCTCGAGCGACCCGGCATCGGGGCGCTCGACGAACTCGAGCCGGATCGATCGGGCCGCGGCATCCGTTTCGACGCGTTTTCTGCCTGTCATGCGCCTCGCGCTTTCGATTCAGCCGAACGTGGGAGAATTGAGCAAATGACCGCCATGACAGCCACTCCGCCTACCCTACAGATCGGGTCGATCGCACTCGACGTGCCTGTAGTGCTCGCGCCCATGGCCGGCATCACGAATACGGCGTTCCGGCGACTGTGCCGCGAATACGGCGCCGGCCTCTACGTCTCCGAGATGATCACGAGTCGCGCCCTCGTCGAGCGCACGCCCGAGAGCATGCGTCTCATCAAGCACCACGAGTCGGAGACCACGCGCTCGATCCAGCTCTACGGCGTCGACCCGAAGACTGTCGCCGAGGCCGTGACCATGCTCGTCGCCGAGGACCGCGCCGACCACATCGATCTGAATTTCGGATGTCCCGTTCCCAAGGTCACTCGCAAGGGTGGGGGAGCGGCGCTGCCGTGGAAGCTCGACCTCTTTCGGGAGATCGTCGAGGGCGCGGTGAATGCCGCCGGCGACATCCCGCTCACGGTCAAGATGCGCAAGGGCATCGACGACGAGCACCTCACCTACCTTGAGGCGGCAAGGGCAGCCCAGGGCGCCGGGGTCGCGAGCATCGCCCTGCACGCGCGTACCGCGGCGGACTTCTACTCGGGTCAGGCCGACTGGAGCGCCATTGCGACGCTCAAGAACGCGATCGGCGACGTTCCGATTCTCGGTAACGGCGACATCTGGAGCGCCGAAGACGCCGTGCGCATGATCAGCGAGACCGGATGCGACGGGGTCGTCGTCGGTCGTGGCTGCCTCGGTCGCCCCTGGCTGTTCGGCGATCTCGCTGCGGCGTTCTCGGGCACCGCAGGCCCAGGGACCACAGGCTCAGGTACCGAGACGATCCAGCCGAGCCTCGGCGAGGTCGCCCGCGCATACAAGCGGCACGCCGAGCTGCTCGTCGAGTTCTACGACGGCGAAGAGAATCGCGCCTGCCGTGACATGCGCAAGCACGTCGCCTGGTACTTCAAGGGCTACCCGGTGGGCGGCGAGACGCGTGCCGCCCTCGCGATGTCGTCGAGCATCCAGGAGATCGACGATCTCATCGCGACCCTCGACCACGACCAGCCGTACCCGGGCCGGGAGGCGGAGGGTCCGCGCGGACGGGCAGGAAGCCCGAAGAAGCCGAGCCTGCCCTACGGCTGGCTCGACAGCCAGGAGCTCGATGCAAGTCACCGGGCAGAACTGAGCGAGGCAGAACTGAGCCACAGTGGCGGCTAGAGGAGAGATCGTGGGCTACAGCGAAGCCGATGTCGAACGCTGGTTGCCCGAGAATCATTCGAGCCGCCGCAGCGACTTCGCCCGTGACAGGGCGAGACTGCTGCACTCGAGCGCGCTCCGCCGCCTCGCCGCGAAGACGCAGGTGCTGAGCCCGGCCGCCGGTCTCGACTTCGCGCGCAACCGCCTCACCCACTCGCTCGAGGTCGCGCAGGTCGGCCGCGAACTCGCGGCGAGCCTCGGTCTCGACCCTGATGTGGTCGATACCGCCTGCCTCGCCCACGACATCGGCCACCCGCCGTTCGGCCACAACGGCGAGCGTGCGCTCAACGACTGGGCGATCGACATCGGCGGATTCGAGGGCAACGCGCAGACCCTGCGCCTGCTCACACGCCTCGAGCCCAAAGTCATCGGTCCGGGCGGCCAGAGTTTCGGCCTCAACCTGACGCGCGCGTCGCTCGACGCGAGCACGAAGTACCCGTGGCCCGCCGCCCAGGGCGTTCCCGACCCGAGCGGTCGAAGCAAGTTCGGCTTCTACGACGACGACACCGCGGTCTTCGAGTGGCTCCGCGACGGCGCGCCCGACCGGCAGCGCTGCGTCGAGGCCCAGGTCATGGACCTCTCCGATGACATCGCCTACTCGGTGCACGACTTCGAAGACGCCGTCGTCGGCGGCTACCTCGACGTTCCTGCGCTGAGCGCCCGCGTCAACCACGACGCCCTCGTCGATTCGATGTTCGAGTGGATCGGCGGGGAGCTCGACCACGACGAGCTCATCGCCGCCTTCGACCGCCTCGACAACCTCGACTACTGGCTGTCGTCGTGGAGCGGCTCGCGCGTCGACCTGGCACGCCTCAAGAACCTGACCAGCCAGCTCATCGGCCGGTTCGCCCACGAGGCCGTGCACGCCACGAGGCTCGCGCACCCGCATGGCTCGCTGATTCGCTTCGGCGCCGATGTTGTCGTTCCCCGCGAGACGCAGGCCGAGATCGCCGTGCTCAAGGGCATCGTGGCGGCCAACGTGATGTCCACCAACGCGCGCCAGCCGATCTATACCGAGCAGCGCAACATTCTGACCGAACTCGCCGACGCGCTGCACGCGAGCGACTCGCGCGAGCTCGACGCGGGCTTCGCAGCCGACTGGCGCGCGGCCGGGAACGACGCGGCTCGCAAGCGCGTCGTCGTCGACCAGGTGGCGTCACTCACCGACCAGTCCGCATGGGCCTGGCACGCGCGAATCGTGGGGCGCGAGCTCGTCGGCTGACGATTCGGCCGGTTCGGCCTCAGCGCCCGAGGCGGTGTGGAGCGGGCTTCGCGGATGCCGTGTCCCGCTCGATGTGCGCGGCCGCGGCGAGCAGCGCGGGCAGGTATTCGTTCACGACCTCCTCAGTCGGTTCGCCCGCCGCCCGCATCGACGTGTTGATGGCCGCGATGACGGTGCCTGAGGCGTCGCGAATGGGCACGGCGATCGAGCGGAGCCCGAGCTCGAGTTCCTGGTCGACGAGTGCCCAGCCGCGGTCACGCACCGCGTCGAGTTCGGTGACGAGGTCGCGGGCGGAGCGCACCGTGCGCTCAGTGAAGGGTGCGAGCTCCAGGCCGGCCAGGTAGTCGTCGAGCGCCGGGCGGGGGAGACCGGCGAGCAGCACACGGCCCATCGAGGTCGCGTATGCGGGAAAGCGGGTGCCGATGTTGATGCCCACCGTCATGATGCGCCGCACCGCAACGCGGGCGACGTAGACGATGTCGCCTCCGTCGAGCACCGACGCCGACGTCGACTCGTGCACCGTCGCGGAGAGCTGCTCGAGGTGCGGTTGCGCGAGCTCCGGCAGGCTGAGGCTCGACAGGTAGGTGTAGCCGAGCTCCAGGATGCGTGCCGTGAGCGTGAAGTTCTTGCCGTCGGTGCGAACGTAGCCGAGCTGGTCGAGAGTCAGCAGCAGCCGCCGCGCGGTCGCCCGTGAGAGGTCGGCGCGCCGGGCGACCTCA
>JAODAY010000302.1 GCA_025463665.1 Microbacteriaceae bacterium | reverse complement strand
CAACGCGAACTGGCGCCCGCGTACCGAACTGGCGCTCACGCACCGACCGGGCGCGTCGCCCCGGTCGAGCAGCCGGAACGCGACAAAGGCCAGTAGCGACTTTCGCTACTGGCCTTTGTTCATATGGGAGGGGATGACGAGAATCGAACTCGCGTGATCAGTTTGGAAGACTGAGGCTCTACCATTGAGCTACATCCCCGGGTCGTGCGAGATACCACTGTACCCGAAGCCGGGCGCGGTTCGCGACGCGGCGTCCGCCTGGTGCTCCGCGGCGCGAGCGCAAGTCTTTGGCGCGAATCGGCTCGCGGATTAATCTCGGTTAATGGCTGTCACAGAACTATGGCTCGTCCGTCACGGCGAGAGCGTCGCCAATCGCGCGGCCACGCTCGCCGAGGAGACGGGCGTCGAGGTCGTCGCCGTCGACTTCAGAGACGCGGATGTACCGCTGTCGGGTGCCGGCGAGCAGCAGGCGCACGCGCTGGGGCGGTGGCTCGGCGGCGTGTCGCGGCGCGAGCGGCCGACCGCAGCGTGGTGTTCGCCATACCTCCGCGCGAGGGAGACGGCCGCGGTCGCGATAAGAGAGTCGGGCGACGACATTCCGCTCGTCATCGACGAGCGTCTGCGCGACCGCGAACTCGGCGTGCTCGACCTGCTCACCTCGCACGGGGTCGAGGCGCGTTTTCCCGGCGAAGCCGAACGCCGACGCTGGCTCGGCAAGTTCTACTACCGGCCGCCGGGCGGCGAATCCTGGGCCGACGTCGCCCTCCGCATCCGCTCCCTTCTCGTCGACCTCGATCGCCCCGGAGTGCCCGAGCGCGTGCTGCTCGTCGCCCACGACGCCGTGGTGATGTCGTTCCTCTATGTCTGCACGGGGCTCGCCGAAGCCGATCTGCTCGAATTCGCCCAGACCCACACTGTGGCCAACGCCTCGGTCACGCGGATGTCGCGGCCGAGCCCCGACGCCGCCTGGTCGCTCGACGTCTTCTCGTTCAGCGACCACCTCGAGGCGGCGGGAGTGCCCGTCACACTGCACGAAGGAGACCGCGATGTCCAGCCCCGCTGATTCCTCGAAGCCGACCGCGACGATCGTCAACCCCGATCTGCTGCGCGCCTGGGCGTTGCCCGCGACCGACGACTCCAAGTACGGTCGCGGCCAGGTTGTCGTGGTGGGCGGGGCGCGCCGATCACCCGGCGCCGCGATGCTGTCGGGCATCGCGGTCTTGAGGGTGGGCGCCGGAAGGCTGACGCTCGCGGTCGGGGAGTCCGTGGCATCCCAGATCGCGGTCGCCGTGCCGGAGTGCGGCATCGTGCCGCTCGACGAGACGCCGTCCGGCACCGTCAGCGGCTTCGGGCTGGCCGCCGCCGAAAAGGATCTCCGGCAGGCCGACGTCGTGCTGCTCGGCCCGGGGCTCGACGACGCTGACGAGGCCACCGTCATGGTGCGCGACCTGCCCGGGTTCGTCGGCCCCGAGGCGGTGGTCGTGCTCGACGCCTTCGGGCTCGGCGTGCTGCCCTCGCTGCCCGAGGTGTCGGAGAAGCTCGGCGGACGCCTCGTGCTCACGCCCAACAAGGTCGAGGCCGCGCTGCTGCTCGAGCGAGACATCGACGACCTCGAGAGCGACGTGCTGGAGCTCGCCCGCCGATACAACGCCGTCGTCAGCTGCTACGGCATAGTCGCGGATGCCACGGGGGAGATGTGGAACGTCGGCGCGGGCAGCGGCGGCCTTGCCACCTCGGGTTCAGGCGACGTACTCGCCGGTGCTGTCGCGGGCCTGTGCGGTCGAGGGGCCACCCCCACGCAGGCGACGGTGTGGGCGACGTATGCACATGCGGCAGCGGGCGACCGGCTCTCGACGGCGATCGCGCCGCTCGGCTACCTCGCGAGCGAACTGCTGCCACAACTGCCGATCGTGCTCGCGAGTGTGAGTTCCGCGGTCTGAGGGCGGCCGCGGCATCCGTGCCCGAAAAAGGGCGGGAGAACTCCGCTAGACTTGCCGAGGCCAAATTCGGTTGCGCATGTGCGCACCCGGGCAGAGGCCGGTAAGTCTTATCGATTCCCGGGGCGTAGCTCAGCTTGGTAGAGCGCTCGGTTTGGGACCGAGAGGTCGCAGGTTCGAATCCTGTCGCCCCGACACAGTCAACAGTTTGCGTACACACAGGACTGCCAGTAACGAACATCAGGAGATACCCATCGTGAAGACCACGGTCGAAAAGCTCAGCCCCACCCGCGTAAAGCTCAACATTGCCGTCACGCCGGAAGAACTGCGCCCCAGCATTGATCACGCGTACGAGCACATCGGCACGCAGGTCAACATCCCCGGCTTCCGCAAGGGCAAGGTTCCGCCGCAGCTCATCGACCAGCGCGTCGGCCGTGGCGAGATCCTGAACCACGCGGTCAACGACGGCCTCGACAAGTTCTACCAAGAGGCCATTCGCGAAGAGAAGATCCGCACGCTCGGCCGTCCAGAGGCTGACGTCGTCGGACTTCCCGACATCAAAGACT
>JAODAY010000311.1 GCA_025463665.1 Microbacteriaceae bacterium | reverse complement strand
CGTTCTTCCGCACCGTGTACTTCCTTCCCGTCGTCACCTCGATGGTGGTGGTGTCGCTGCTATGGCTCTTCATGTACCGCCAGGACGGCCTTATCAACGTCATCATCGACCGGGTCACCTTCGGCCTGATCGAGGGCCCCGACTGGCTGAACAACACAGCCACGTCGATGCCCGCGATTATCCTGATGTCAGTGTGGCAGGGCGTCGGCTTCCACATGATCATCTGGCTGTCGGGACTTCAGACCATATCGGCCGACCTCTACGAAGCCGCAGACCTCGACGGTGTGAGCGGGTGGCAAAGGTTCCGCTACATCACGTGGCCCGGCCTGAGTGCGACCCGCAGCCTCATCCTCGTCACCATCACCATCCAAGCGCTCAGCCTCTTCACACAGATCAGCGTGATGACCCAGGGCGGTCCGCTCGATTCCACGACCACCGTCGTCTACGAAGCCGTACGTGCGGGCTTCGCCCAGCAGGAGACCGGATACGCCTCCGCCATCTCGCTGGTCTTCTTCGTCATCGTGTTGCTGATCTCGGTCGTGCAGCGATTCCTCACCAGAGAAAAGGTCTGATCATGGCCATTGCAGAAGTCGCGGCCCGGGCCGCACACTCGCCCCACACCGTGGTGCCGTCGTCTGCCGCACGCAAGAAACGCACTCTCGGAATTGTCGGATGGCTGCTCCGCGTGCTGCTCGCCGTCGTCTTCATGTTCCCGATCCTGTTCATGTTCGTCTCATCGTTGAAACCCGACCAGCAGATTTTCGGAGACCTATCGTCAATCGCGGCGTTCCTGCCTGTCGGTAACATCTCGATGGACAATTACGGCGCAGTATTCGACCGGGTGCCCGCCGCGCGATTCCTCATCAACTCGATCGGCATCTCGGTGATCACCGTGACCGCGGGAATCATCGTCAACAGCCTCGCCGCGTTCGCCCTGTCGCGCATGAACATGCGCGGCAAGACGATCATCCTCACGTTGATCATCGCCACCCTCATCGTGCCGTTCGAGACTCTCGCCCTGCCTCTCGTCTGGTGGGTGAACCAACTGCCGTCCTTCGAAATGGACGGCTTCAGCCTGGCCTTCACGAGAGGCTGGATCGACACCTATCAGGTGCAGATCGTCCCGTTCATCGCGAACGCGTTCTCGATCTATCTCTTCCACCAGTACTTCGAGTCGATCCCGAAAGAACTCGACGAGGCCGCCCGCATGGACGGAGCGGGATGGTTCCGCATCTACCGGCAGGTCGTGATGCCGCTGTCAGGGCCGGCAATTGCCACGGTCGCGATCCTTACGTTCCTGCCCGCGTGGAACTCCTACCTGTGGCCGTTGATGGTCGTGCAAACGGAGGAGTTGCGACCGGTCATGGTCGGCGTGCAGTACTTCTTTCAACTCAACGTCTCCTGGGGCGAGGTGATGGCGTACGCGTCGCTCATCACGCTGCCGGTCGTCGCCCTCTTCATCGCCTTCCAGCGATCGTTCGTCAACAGCATCGCTTCCAGCGGTGTGAAAGGTTAGGTCTACGTCTATGTCACTCCAACTGCCCGACAAGTGGATTTGGGACTCCTGGTACGTGCAGGAGGACGGGGTCACCCACGCCTTCTATCTTCACGCCAGCAGGGCTCTCGGCGACGCGGACCGTCGCCATCGGCACCCGATCGTCGGGCACGCAGTCAGCACCGACCTGACGAACTGGACGGTGGTCGAAGACGCGCTCATAGTCTCCGATCCTGAAGCTTTTGACGACGGCACCACCTGGACCGGCTCCATCGTGCGGGCGGACGACGGGGTGTGGTGGATGTTCTACACGGGAACATCGCGGGCAGAGAACACCAACGTGCAACGTATCGGCGCCGCGACCTCCACCGACCTGATGCGGTGGCGCAAAGTGTCGCGCGACGCTCTCGTCGAGGCGGACCCCGACTACTACGAACTGCTCGACCTCGACATCTGGCACGATCAGGCGTGGCGCGACCCGTGGGTCTTCCGCTTCCCGGGCGAGACGACTTGGCAGATGCTGGTCACCGCTCGAGCGAAGGCGGGGGACCCACGGGAGCGTGGTGTACTCGGTCACGCGACCAGCGAGAACCTCACCGACTGGACAGTACGGCCGCCACTCAGCGACCCCGGGCAGGGTTTCGGTCAACTCGAGGTCCTCCAGTTCGAGATCGTCGACGGTGTTCCCGTGCTGTTGTTCTGCTGCGGCTACTCGGAGCTCTCCGCCGAGCGACAGGCGGGTGGAGAGGTGGGCGGCGTCTACAGCGTCCCTGTCGACGCGCGGCTCGAACACGTTGACTTCTCGACCGCCACCCTGTTTCCGCGCACAGACCTGTACGCGGCGCGCCTGGTGCGCGATGCAGACGGAGGCTGGGCGCTTCTCGCGTTCGTCAACATAGTCGACGGCGAATTCGTGGGCATGCTCAGCGACCCCGTGCCGGTCACCGCAGACCCGGTTCTCGGCCTCATTCCACGCACGGTCGAACTCGTCCGAGCAGACGGCGGGGGCGCGGAGGCCGTCGCGCGATGAGCGAGTCACCTCGCACGGTCGTTGTCGTCGGCGAGGCGCTCGTCGACATTGTGCATCGCCCCGACGGCACAGTGCAGGAGCACCCAGGGGGCAGCCCAGCGAACGTGGCGCTCGCCCTCGGCCGGTTGGGGAGGAGGCCGCAACTGGTGACGTCGTTGGCCGACGACGACCGCGGTCGCGCCGTCACCGCCTGGCTCGAAGAGGCCGGAGTGGACGTCGAGGCCGCTGCGCCGGCGAGCGGGCGTACATCGACCGCGATCGCGCGGCTCGACACGACCGGTGCCGCAGACTACGTCTTCGACATCGAGTGGGCGATCGACGCGCAACTCGGCGAGTCAGCGAGCCTGCTTCACGTCGGCTCGATCGCGACCTACCTCGAACCGGGTGCCGCCGCCGTCGTGCGTCTTGTTCGGCAGTATCGCGCCACGTCCACCATCACGTTCGATCCGAACATCCGTGCCGCGCTCATCGACAATCCCGCCAGCGCGCGGGAGCGAATCCTGCAGATGGTCGCCGTCGCCGACGTGATCAAGGCCAGCGACGAAGATATGCAATGGATGTACCCGGAGCGCGACATCACGGACGTCGCACGCGAATGGAATGCCGCCGGTGCCGGGATCGTCGTGGTGACGACGGGGGAGGCGGGAGCCATCGCCATCGCCGAGTGCGGGCTGGTTTCAATCAGGCCCGTGCCGGTGCAGGTCGCCGACACCGTCGGGGCGGGTGACACATTCATGGGCGCCCTCATCGATGGGCTCATAGAAGAAGGCCTCGTCGGCGCCGAACGCCGCGATGCCCTGTGCTCGATCGGCGCCGACCGGCTGCAAGCCATCGGAGACAGGTGCGCGGTGGCCGCCGCGGTCACGGTTTCGCGGCGTGGCACCAATCCGCCCTGGCGCGTCGAGATGGAGGGTCTTCGACCCACCTGAGTGAGGCGAGCAGTGGCGACTGAAGCGGGCGGGAAAACGACCCTGCCGGGACCGCTCCCCGCCCGTCGGTGTCATGCGCCGGAGGTCGACGATTCGTCGGTGCTGGTCGAGTCGTCGGTGTCCGCGTCGCCGCGAGCGCCGCCACCGTGTCCGCCGGTCTCGAGGCCGGTCACCGCGAAGGTGTCGTTGAGCTTCACCGTCGCTCGTGTGCCGTCCGCCTGCAGGATGTGCGCCTCATAGGCATCACCCTCGGCGTCCGTCTCAAGGCGCTGGATCGTGGCATCCGGATACTCGGCGAGCACTGCCGCCTCGACCTTCGCCGCCACGTCGCCGGTGAGTTCCTCTTCGGTGATGCCATTGGACCGGTGGCCGGCCGCCTCGCTCGATGTCGGGGTTTCTGCCTCGGCGACGGCGGGCAGCGCAGCCGCAGTGAGGGCGCCCCCGGTGATTACTGCCGCGATCGACAGTCCCGCGATCGTCATTGTTCTGCGTTTCGTCATTACGTTTCCTCTCAAACCGGTATTGCCCTCCGTGTGGAGAGTTGTCTCTACCTTCGAGGGACTACCTATCGGTACTCGATGAACGAGGTGCTGAATTGCCCGACGCCAGTCATTCAGGCGGCGATTCCCGGCCATAACTCAGCCCGGCGAGAGGCCCCACATTGCTCGGCCGCCCATGATCACCCTTCACGGACCCGGAGGAGGACGTTGGAGCATGACTACGGTTCTCGAATCAGACACGTCCCGCCCAACCAGTCGGCCCGGCCACGGTCCCGTCAGCTCGTCGATCAGCCGGCCAGCGTGGAAAACACTGATCGCGACAGTCACCGTCCTCGACTCATTCCCAGGGGATTACAAGCGTTTTGACCGTGACCGAGACCGCGAGGGAGCGGGAGGTGAACGTGATGACAACAGGTGACTCCCGTCTTTGACACCCGCTACCGCACCGGTCCACCCTCACCGCTCGGACTGCCCTCATCATCGCGTCTATCGGGGCCGCAGGAGTCGTCCTCCTGGTCGTCGCAAACGCCCCGCAACCAGTACGTCTGACCTTGCCCTTCATCGCCCATCTCACTGGCCTATTGGCCGGCTACATGGTGACCATCATGGTGTTGATGATCGTCCACGCCGCAGCAGCAACTCTGGGCTGGGCGGAGGCTCGAGCCCTGACCCCTTGGCGAGCGACCGTCGAAGTCCTCGACATGCCCGGCCTCGGCGCCGCCACATTGGCCACGATGCTATTCGTGGGTATTGGAGCGGCCTCCATGAGATCAGTAAGGCGACGTCTCAGCTACGAGACCTGGCACGGGATCCATCTGCTCACCCACCTGGCGATTGGTCGAAGCCGTCACCCAAGTGGGCCCCGGAACGGTCAGTATCACCGTGCGCGGTCGTCACCTGAACGAGTTGCAGGCCGAATCCGGCCAGTCACTACGCTGGCGGTTCCTCACTCGCACGTCGTGGCTCGCTGCGCATCTCTTCTCGCTGTCCGCCCCGGCGTCCGACGATTCCCTACGCCTCACGGTCAAGAACGCAGGAGACGGCACGCGCCTGCTCCGAACGCTCCGTCCGGATGCCCGCGTGCTTACGGAAGGTCCCTACGGAACCATGACGGAACGACGGCGTCGGCGACACGGTGTACTGCTGATCGCAGGGGGCGTCGGCATCACCCCGATGCGGGCCCTGTTCGAGACGATGGCCATCTCCGGTCCGCTCACGCTCCTTTACCGCGCTTCGGCCCCCGCGGGCCTCCTATTCCGTGGCGAACTCGAACGGATCGCCACCGCTCGTGGGTGCCAGCTCATCTACCTCGTCGGTTCTTCCGCCGATCCGGCCAATGCGATCACCGCGAGCAACCTCACCCGCCTTGTGCCCGACCTCAAAGGCAGGGATATCTATCTCTGCGCAGCACCCCGACTCGCCCGCGCCACCAGAGACGCATTGCTGGAGGCTGGAGTACCGCGAAGGCGTCTCCATGAGGAGGTATTCGCTTTCTGAGTTGAGCGTCTGTGGCGGCGCGAATCACCACGAATCATCGCGAGACGCCCAAATGTTGTTGTCGAACACCGATCGACGGGCCAAGAGACGTTCAGATTCGATGCGCCCGGTGGCTGACTGTGGATCCTGCTCCTCGGGGATCCGCGCCGAAGGGCTGGCTTAGCGCAGTCACTGGGGCCCCCGTAGCGTTGAGACCGCGCAAGGGTTGATCGTGACTAGTCCGTCCGCGAGAACCGACATCGGGTTGGCGATCCCGATTCGAGCGACCAACCAGCCCATGGCGGCCAGGCCAGCGACAGACGGACGTCGAGAAGCGGACCAACCAACGGAATCTGGTAACGACAAGCACATCGATCTGTTTGGTCCAACCATTTGCGCATCCTTGTGCAGATCGAGCGGTTCCCCACAATGTTGGTAATTTAGCCGGTTTCTCTGAAGCTATTGACAGCCACGAAACGCTTCTTCCATAATGGTCCAACCATTGGTCCACGCGGTTGGACCGTTGACTTATCAAACAAAGGAGTTTCGATGCTTCACACCGACGTGCAAGAAATTACGGTTGACGAATATCAGGCGCGGGTTGCCAAGACCCAGGCGAAAATGGCTGAGGAAGGTTTCGACCTGCTCCTGGCTTGGTCAGACAGTTACCGGATGAGCAACGTCCGTTGGCTCGCCAACTACCGCGCTTTCGACGGCGTTTTCCCTTACCCGGCTATGGTTGTTCTCCCGCAGAAGGGTGACCCGATTCTCTTGGCGGAGGGCAGCCTCGTTAGTTACGCGCAGGACTGCACGTGGATGAGCGATGTTCGAGGCATCCGCCAGCAGCTCGCCAATGTCCTCCGCGAGTATGCGGCCTCAGGAACTGTACGCACCGTCGCGATCGCGGGCTACAAGTACATGGCTTCCGAGTTCCTTGACATCATCAAAGCGTCTCTTCCGGAATCAATCGAGATCGTCCCGACCGGTTTCCTTGACTACTTCAAGTCCATCAAGAGCGAAGCGGAAATTCGTAACATGGCCGTCGCTGGCCGTCTGGCTGACATCGGTATCGAGGCCGTACGCCAGAACACTTACGAGGGCGTTTCAGAGCGCGAACTCGCTCGAGCCGCGTACGCGGCAATGTACGCCAACGGTGCGGACACTTCATCATTCGACATCATGGTGCAAACCGGCGAGAACTCCGCCAACTACTTCCTCGCGCACCCCACGGACCGCAAGCTTCAGTACGGCGAGACCATCCTTATCGACATGGGCTGCCGCTACAACGGGTACTCCTCCGACATGGCGCGAGGCGTTTCCTTCGGTCCGGTCTCAAAGGAAGCACAACGAATGCAAGAGACGTGCCTCGAAGCCTGGCAAACGGGATTCGATGCTCTCCGCGTTGGGATGACAGGCGAGGAGGCAGACGTAGCCGCCGACGACATCATTCGCGCCGCTGGTTACAGCCACTCTGCAGGCGAAGGACGCGGCTGCGCACATGGAACCGGTATGGACCCCGAAGAGGAAGGGCCAGTGATTGGGCCCGGGAGTGATTGGGTACTCGCCGCAAACCAGAGCTTCGCTTTCGAGGTGACTCTTTTGCTCCCGGGCGTCGGGGGAACGCGTATCGAGGACGTCGTGATCCTCCGCGAAGATGGGGCTCAGTCTCTGACGCACTACGACTACGTCAATAACTGGGACTGGGTGACCAAGCCGGCTGATGCTCCCGCGATCCCCAAGCTCAACCCGCCTATCGAGCGTCCCTGACGAAATGGATGCCGCAGACATGAACGACGTTGTTCTGGAGCTGAAGGAAATAAGCAAGTCCTTTGGTGCGGTGAACGCGCTTACCGGAGTGAACCTCACTGTTCACTCCGGTGAGGTGGTCGCCTTGGCTGGCGACAACGGCGCTG
Source organism: Microbacteriaceae bacterium (assembly GCA_025463665.1). Lineage (GTDB taxonomy): Bacteria > Actinomycetota > Actinomycetes > Actinomycetales > Microbacteriaceae > Conyzicola. The sequence continues at coordinate 1,091 of JAODAY010000311.1, read as the reverse complement.
GCAAGTCGACCTTGGTGAAAATCATCACCGGTGTGCATGCGCCCACGAACGGCAGCATGAAAATCAACGGCAAAGAGGTTCACTTCAGTTCCCCGAAAGAGGCAGCCATCGCGGGCGTGGCTGCGGTCTACCAGGACCTCAGCCTGTGTGACAATCTCCGCGCGGCGGCGAACCTCATGCTCGGTCAAGAGCCACGCAGGCGGGGCTGGCGGGGCTGGCTAGGCATGATTGACACGGGCGCCATGCACGATAAGGCGAGAACCGCTCTAACGGCCCTCGGGATCAGAACTCTTGCAAGCACTGAGACGCTCGTGAGTTTTCTCTCGGGCGGACAGCGGCAGGCAATCGCGATTGTTCGCGCATCTCTGGAAGAGGCGAACATCATCGTCCTGGACGAGCCCACCGCTGCCTTAGGCGTGCGTGAACGAGACCTCGTGTATTCCCTGATCGAAAAACTCAAAGCGTCCGGGTACGGGATCGTTCTGATTTCGCACTCGGTGCCCGAGATTCTGCGGCTCGCTGACCGAGTGTCCGTGCTCCGACTTGGCCGCATAGCGACAACCCTCGTAGGCCAAGAGATGGAGGGTGATGCGATCGTTTCAGCTATCACCGGATCCAAGGTAGTGGAAGGTGAAATGGTATGACGACGACTGCTTTCAATTCACAGCCTGTAACGGCTGAGGCCAAGCCCGTAGACGGATTCTCCAACCAGGCGTTTGCCATGCGGCGCGAGAACGGAGGCTACAATCCGGTCCCAGGGCTGGTGGCCCTCGCGCTTATCTACGTGTTCTTCGCAGCTGTTGCGCCAGTCATGCTGGGGAGCTTCACACTCCAGAGCATCGTCCTGTCTATGGTGAGCTACGGATTTGTTGCTCTCGGTGTGGTGCTCGTACTCACGCTCGGTGAGATCGACCTTTCCGTTGGTTCGGTCGCAGGCCTGGCGTCCGCGGTCACGGGCACACTCCTTCAAGTGATGCACGTCCCCTGGTGGGTCAGCATTCTCGCCGGGATCGCGGCTGGAATGTCAGCCGGCGTCATCCAAGGCCTCCTTGTCACTAAACTTGCGGTTCCCTCCTTCGTGATCACGTTGG
>JAODAY010000289.1 GCA_025463665.1 Microbacteriaceae bacterium | reverse complement strand
GGCGACTGGAAATCCGAGGTCGAGAACAGCGTGACGCGGTGGCGTTCCATCACCGCCCAGCGTGCGGCCGTGCCCGCCGAGCCGGTGAACCCGGAGCGCGTGATCGCCGAGCTGAGTCCGCACCTTCCGGAGGACGCCCTCATCGCCCTCGACGTCGGCAGCATCGTCTATTGGTATGCCCGGCAGCTCGTTCTGCCGCGCGGCGTGAGCGCGCACGTCTCGGGCACGCTCGCCTCAATGGGCTGCTCGGTGCCGTATGCGGTTGCCGGCAAACTCGCCCATCCCGACCGGCCCATGATCGTGCTCTCGGGCGACGGCGGCTTCCAGATGACGGGACTGAACGAACTCGTGACGGTGGGCCGCATGTGGCCGGAGTGGACGGACCCGCGTTTCATCATCTGCGTGCTGAACAACGGCGATCTCGCCGAGGTGAGCTGGGAACAACGCGAGATGGAGGGCGGACCCCGGTTCGCCGAGAGCCAGGACCTGCCGGACTTTCCCTACGCCGACTATGCGAAGCTCATCGGGCTCGCTGGCGAGCGCGTCGACGATTCGGAGCAGCTCGCCGACGCCTGGCAACGGGCCCTCGCGGCCGATCGCCCGTTCTTGCTCGAGGTCATGACCGACCCGGGTGTACCGCTGTTCCCTCCATTCCCCGCGGGCGCGCAGAAGCTCGAGCAGATGCAGTCGGCTCTGAGGGCCGAGGGCGGGGCTGGCGCTCGCGCGCTCCACCTGCTCGACGAGTACGCCTCGCACGAGGGTGCGGGCGGCTCGCGAAAGTGACGGCCCAGGCGGGCGACCGCGTCGCCATCGTCACCGGCGCATCGAGCGGCATCGGTCGGGCAACGGCGCTGAAACTCGCCGCGAGCGGGTGGACCGTCGCACTCGCCGCTCGTCGCGAACCCGAACTCGATGCGGTGCGGCAGCGGATCGAGGACCGTGGCGGCCGCGCCTTCGCGATCGTCGCGGATGTCGGAACTCTCGCCGATACGGAGCGGATCGTAGCGACCACGCTCGAACGCACCGGCCGGGTGGATGCGCTCATTAACGTCGCGGGAATCGGCGACGACAGCTCGATCGACCTCGACGACGAGCGACTCGTTCAGATGCTCGACGTGAACCTTCTCGCCCCGGCGCGGCTCATGCGTGCCGTGATCCCGGTCATGCGCGCGGCGAAGAGCGGCGCGATCGTGAACATCGGGTCGGTGGCGGGCGAGATCGGCGTCAACGCGGCCTACTCTGCAACGAAATTCGGCCTTCGGGGGTTGACCGACTCCGTGCGACGCGAAGTGGTCGGCAGCGGCATCCGCGTCTCGCTTATCGAACCCGGGTTCATCGCCACAGAGATGACGGCCTCGCGACGAGGGCGGATGCCGCAACCCGGCATCGTGGCGTCGGCCGTCGAGCGCGCCATCGAGCACCCCCGGCGCCGGCTGATCGTTCCCGCGCGCTACAGAGTCGCCGTCGCGTTCGCCAAGGCATTCCCGGCCGTGGTCGACCGCTTCTCCGCGTCGGGAGTCGGGCGAGACTGATCGCGGCATTCCCGCGCGCGCGACGAACTATCGCCTGCGCCCGAGAATGGCGGTACCGACGATCGCCCAGCTCGCCGCGACGGCCAGCGGAACGCATACGCCGATAAGCGCCACGGGGTTCGGGGCGAACCGCACGCCGTCGAGGCCGGGCACGTAGGCGCCGACCGGGATACTCACGCCTCCGCCCCCGCCTCCCCCGCCGCCGTCGGTGTCGTGGTCATGGTCGTGGTCGAAGCCTCCCCCGTAGCCGTACCAAACGAGCGCGACGGGAATGATCTCGACGCCGCCCACCGTGACCGGGTCACCGTAACTTGCCTTGACGCCCAACGAGCTGACCGACTGGGCGATGCTCTCCACTATGTTTGCCATGCCTCGACGGTATCGCCACGGGTGGCCCGGCGACAGGGTGCCGGCGGTGTCGGCTCTGGCAATTTCGGCCGAGCGGGCGCAGCTACCCGCCGGAAGCCCCACGCGTCGCATCCCTCGTGCGCTTGAGCGCGTCGACGGTGTCGTCGAACCGCCGCTGTGCGACTCCCGCGAACACGCAGTCGACGACCGCGAGCTGGGCCATGCGACTCACCATCGCCCCCGCCCGAAACGGGGTCTCGCGCACCTCGGTGAGCAGCACCACGTCGGCCGCTCTCGCGATCGCCGAGCCCGCGGCGCTCGTGACGGCCACGGTGAGCGCGCCCGCGGAACGCGCTGCACCCAGAAAGTCAGTCGTCTCGGTTGTCTCACCGGAGTGCGAGAAGCCGACAGCGACCGAACGCCCGGTGAGGAGCACCGCCGCGGCCCTGGCTTCGTGCGCATCGACCAGGACGAAGGCGTTCCGACCGATGCGAAACAACTTGTGCTGGAGGTCTTCTGCGACGAAATGGCTCGCGCCCACCCCGAAGAGCACTGTTCGATCTGCCGCGTCGAGCGCATCGATGACCTGCGCCACCGCGACGAAGTCGAGCTGGTCGATGGTGTCGTGGATGGCGAGCATCTCGAGCGAGGAGACCTTGACCGCCAGTTCCCGCAGCGTGTCGGTCGCCAGGATGTCGGTGCCGTAGGTGAGCGAGTCGCCGAACCGGGCCACCTCCCGACCGAGTTCGCTCGCGAGACCGATTCGGAGCTGGGCGTATCCGGTCAGGCGTATCGCTCGACAGAACCGCACCACCGAGGCCTCCGAGGTTTCGCAGCGTTTCGCCAGTTCGCTGATGGTCAGTTTGAGCACGACCGAGGGGTCGCTGCTGATCATGACGCCGATTCGCCTCGCCGAGGGTGACAGCGTCGGCAGGACTGCCTCGATCGTCGTCTGGATGCTCATGGTGCCTCGTGATCGGCTCGTGCCGCCGATGGGCGAATCGGCGTGGGGACGCCTCAGTATGCTGCACCGGGCGCAGCCATGAAAACCACCTGCCTGAATCTTGTCGATGATGTAGTAGATTTTCACGCAGCACGGCGGGCTCGCCGTCGCCGAGCGAGACCCCCACCGTGAGGATGATCCTGAGATGATGACCGCCACCCCCGTCGTGGTGAGCGTCGACCTCGGGAAGAGCTCGAGCCGCGCCGTCGTCTCCCTGCCCCACGGCCGGGAACACAGCGCGACGTTGGGGGGCGTCGCCGCCCTCGGCGACGGCGGCCGGGCGTCGGCGGTGCGGGTGATCGAGACGATCGCGCTCCTGCCCGAGGCCCTCCTCGCCACGGTGACGGCGTGCGGCGTCGGCGCCGCGGGAACCCTCACCGATCCGGAGGCCGCCCGGCACGTCGCGCGCGCCGTGCGCAACGAATACGGCTTCGGCACCGCCGCGACCTCCGACATCATCACCGCACACGCGGGCGCCTTCGCCGGCGGGGTCGGGGTCGCCCTCGTCGCGGGCACCGGTGCCGTCGCCGCGGGACTCTCACAGGAGGGCGAGCTGCGTCGCATCGACGGCTGGGGCCCTGACATCGGCGACCTCGGGAGCGGCTCCTGGATCGGACGGGAGGGCTTCAGGGCCGTGCTCTTCGCCGCCGCGCGGCCGGACGCCGACGCGCTCGCCCGACGGCTCGACGAGATGACCGGCGGGCTCGACCCGGTGCGCTGGGTGGCCGCCGGTGACAACCCAGCCGGCCGACTCGCCCGCTTCGCCCCCCACGTGCTCGATGAGGCCGAGGCGGGCAACGCCCGCGCCTTGGGCATCGTCGACGCCGCCATCTCGCTGCTCGGCGCCACGGCAACGGCAGCCGTCACCGACGCCGCTCGGGTCTCGACGCTCGGCGGACTCACGCGGCATCCGTGGTTCGCAGCCCGCCTGACCGCACACCTCGGCTCCGTCGGCCTCGACGTGGTGGAGCCCGACGGCGACGCCCTCGCCGGGGCACGACTCATCGCCGTCCGCACCGATCTCCCCCACGAGAGGCACATCCACCGTGCATGAACCAGCTCGGGCCGACGATGACCGTGAACGACTGCGATCGGAGCTCGCCGCGATGACCACGGAGAGCGCCAACGCCGATCGGCCCGACCTCGACACTCTCGACACCCTGCGACTCGTCGAAGAGATGAACCGAGAAGACGCCATCGTCGCCGGGGTCGTGGCGGGCCAGGCACCGCGCATCGCCGAGGCCGTCGACGCCATCGTCGAGCGATTCCGGCGCGGCGGCCGACTGATCTATGTCGGTGCGGGAACGTCCGGTCGGCTCGGCATCCTCGACGCGAGCGAATGCCCGCCGACCTTCGGCACCGACCCGGGCATGGTCGTCGGGCTCATCGCCGGCGGGCACCCGGCCATTCTGACCGCAGTGGAGAACGCCGAAGACGACACGGATGCCGCGGCGAGCAGCCTGCGCGACCTCGGGCTCACCGGGCACGACACCGTCGTGGGCGTCTCCGCCTCCGGGCGCACGCCATACGTCATCGGCGGAATGCGGTTCGCCCGCGAGGCCGGCGCCCTCACCGTCTCGATCGCGTCCAATGGCTCCTCTCCGATCGCCGGCCTCGCCGACATCGCGATCGACGTTGTCGTGGGCGCCGAGTTCGTGAGCGGCTCGACGCGGCTCAAGTCGGGCACGGCCCAGAAGCTGGTGCTCAACATGCTGAGCACCCTCAGCATGATCCGGCTCGGCAAGACCTACAACGGCGTGATGGTCGACCTGCGGGCGACCAACGAGAAACTGGCGGTGCGCAGCGAACGCACGGTCATGGCCGCCACGGGCGCCGACGCCGCGACGGCGCGTGCGACGCTCCTCGCGGCGCACGGCTCGGTGAAGGAGGCCATCCTCATGGTGACGACCGGAGTGCCGCACCAGACCGCCGTCGCCGAACTCGACCGGGCGCGGGGAATCCTTCGGATAGCGATCGCGAACGCGGCCGCCGCACCCGCCGTTTAGGTAGCGCGGCTTCACCAACGCACCCGCAAGCCCCCGTCTTCGAGCGGCACACCTGTTGCCTCCCGTCGCCGGGCGGGCGTACCGTCGAGGCATCCCCAACGTTGTGGAGGTTTGCCGTGAAGAAACGCGGGTTCTCAATCGCCGTCGCACTCCTGACCGCGAGCGTGCTCGGCGGAGGTGTCGTCGCCGTGCCCATAGCGGCGTCCGCCGAGGAGGCGCCGAGCGACCAGCGCAGGCGCACCGAAGCGCCCGACTACCAGAATCCGCTGAATCTCACGCTTCCCGGCGG
>JAODAY010000220.1 GCA_025463665.1 Microbacteriaceae bacterium | reverse complement strand
TCCTCATCGCCAATCGCGGCGAGATCGCCTGCCGCATCATCGGCACCCTCGACCGCCTCGGCATCACATCGGTCGCCGTCTACAGCGACGCGGATGCCGGGGCCCGCCACGTGGCGCTAGCAGACAGTGCCGTTCGGCTCGGCACCGCGTCCGCCGCCGACAGTTACCTCAACGGCGACAAGATCATCGCCGCAGCCATCGCCCACCGGGCACAGGCCATCCATCCCGGATACGGCTTCCTCTCCGAAAACGCCGGATTCGCCGCCGCATGCGAAGCCGCCGGGATCGTCTTCATCGGGCCTACGTCGCGCTCGATCGAAATCATGGGCGACAAGATCAGTGCCAAGGCACAGGTCGTCAAGCGCAACGTGCCGATCGTGCCAGGCCTCGCAGAGCCCGGGCTCACCGACGAGCAGCTTGCCGCTGCAGCGCTCGACATCGGCTTTCCGGCTCTCATCAAGCCGAGCGCCGGCGGTGGTGGCAAAGGCATGCACCTCGTGCAGGAGGAAAGCGAGCTCGCTGACGCCATCACCGCCGCCCGGCGGGAGGCCGCGGCATTTTTCGGCGACGACACCCTCTTCATCGAGAGGTTCGTGCAGAACCCCCGGCACATCGAGGTGCAGGTGCTCGCCGACGAACACGGAACTACAGTGCATCTCGGCGAACGGGAATGCTCGCTGCAGCGCCGGCACCAAAAAGTGATCGAAGAAGCACCTTCACCGCTTCTCGACGAGGAGACCCGCGCACGCATCGGACAAGCAGCCGTCGACACTGCGAATAGCGTCGGCTACCGGGGTGTGGGCACGGTCGAGTTCATCGTCTCCGCTGACTCCCCCGATGAGTTCTTCTTCATGGAGATGAACACGCGGCTGCAGGTGGAGCACCCCGTCACCGAGCTCGTCACGGGCTACGACCTCGTCGAGTGGCAACTGCGCGTCGCAGCGGGAGAACCCCTCGACTTCACACAAGACGACGTCATGCTCACGGGCCACGCGATAGAGGCACGCATCTACGCGGAAGACCCAGCGCACGGCTTCCTTCCCACCGGCGGCCGGGTGCTTGCACTGACCGAGCCCACCGGCGAAGGTGTGCGCGTGGACAGTTCGCTGCTCCGGGGCCTCACCATCTCCTCGGACTACGACCCGATGCTCGCCAAGGTGATCGCCTGGGCACCGGACCGGGCCGGGGCGCTGCACCGGCTCCGCGCCGCTCTGACCGACACGGTGACTCTCGGTGTAACGAACAACGTCGAGTTCCTCGGCCTGCTGCTCTCGGATCCCGACGTGGTGGCCGGTCGGCTCGACACAGAACTGATCGAACGCCACCTCCCCGGCTTCGCGTTCGGGGCCCTCGACGACCACGCAGTGACGGCGGGGGCGCTGATCCTCCAAGCTCTCGATACTCCTACACCAGCGGCGGGGCCTTGGGGCGGGCGGGGAGGCTGGCGCATTGGTGCGCCCGCCCCATCCGTTTTCCGTCTCGACACCGTGCCCTCTTCCAAGACCCGGATCGTGCAGACCGTTCTATGCAACGGGACGACTCAGGCCACCATCGACGACGGCCCACCCACTGCGGCGAGCATCGTGCTCGACGGCGACACCGCGCAGGTCAGCATCGGCGGTTCATCGACGCGTTACCGCTTCGCCCGGGACGGCGACCGGCTCCATCTCGCCACGGGCGGCCGCTCGTTCACGATCGCCGACCGACCAGCTGCCCGGCCGACTACTGACGGCCGCGCCGAAGCACCGGAGCTCCGCTCGCCGATGCCGGGTTCCGTCGTCGCCATCTCCGTCGAGGACGGTTCCGCCGTCGATGCGGGCGCGTCGGTGCTCAGCATCGAGGCAATGAAGATGGAGCACGTTCTGAAGGCGCCGATCCGAGGCACGGTGTCGCTGAAGGTCAGCCTCGGGGAACAGGTCACCGGAGACCAGATCCTAGCCACAATCATTCCGATCAGCGGAGAAGGACAAACACTATGACCCGCCGACGCATCACGCAGCGAGGGCTCTATTTCGAAGAGTTCGACGAAGAAGCCGTCTACGTGCACAGCCCGGGTCGAACCGTGACGGAAGCCGACAATGTATTCTTCACGACCCTCACGATGAACACGCAGTCGCTTCATCTCGACGCCGAGTTCTCAAATCGCACCGAGTTCGGCGAACGCCTCATCAACAGCATGTTCACGCTCTCCACCCTCGTCGGCACTTCGGTGGCGCAACTCACCCAGGGGACGATCATCGCGAACGTCGGGTTGTCGGATGTGCGGTTTCCGCACCCGCTCAAGGCGGGCGACACCATATACTCCGAGACACGGGTGCTCTCCAAACGACTGTCGAAGAGTCGCCCCGGGCAGGGCGTCCTGCAATTCGAGCACACCGCGAAGAACCAGCACGGCGACATTGTCGCCGTCGCCATACGGTCGACACTCATGCAATGCACTCCCGGGGACAGTTGACATGGCCATCGGACCGGCACTGCTGTTCTGCCCGGCGGACCGCCCGGACCGCTACGCGAAAGCTGCCATCGCCGCCGATTCGGTGATCCTCGATCTCGAGGACGCCGTCGCACCTGGAGCGAAGGCCTCGGCCCGGCTGTCGCTGATCGAATTGAGACTCGACCCACGGCACACGATCGTGCGTGTGAACCCCGGTATCACCGGCCAGCTGGAGGCAGATATAGCAGCTCTCCGGCGAACTTCCTATCGCACTGTCATGCTGGCCAAGGCAGAGACCGAGGCGGACCTTGCGCTCCTCGCCGGCTTCGACGTCATCGCCATCTGCGAAAGCCCGCTCGGTGTCCAGAACGCAGGATTACTCGCCCGTCATCCCTTGGTTGTAGCGGTCACCTGGGTGCCGAAGATCTCGTGGCGGCAATCGGGGGCCGGTCGAGCAGGCATACAGATGGAAGCTACCGGCAGTTCGCGCTCTACGCCCGATCCCGCGTGCTCATCGCTGCGGCAAGTCAAGGTAAGCCGGCGTTCGACACAGTGCACCTCGACATCGCCGACGAGAACGGTCTACGAGACGAGGCACAGGATGCGGCGGCGTCCGGATTCGCCGGGGCTATGTGCATCCACCCTCGCCAGGTAGAGATCATCCGTACTGCATTCCGACCCACAGCCGGAGCCGCCCGCTGGGCACGCCTCGTCCTCGCGGCGTCCGAGTCGTCACCGAACGGCGTCTTCGCATTCGAAGGGCGGATGGTCGACGAGCCGGTGCTCCGACAGGCGAGGCAGATCCTCGAAACTTCGGGCACCTGGCCTGAACCGAATACCAATGGGGGAACCTCATGAGCTCGACCACCGCATCTCCACGCGTCCGCGTTCTGGCGGATCTCCTGCCGGGCGCTCGGGTCAGAGACGCCGTACTCGTCACAGCAGGGGCTGTCACCCTCGTCGCCGCTGGGCAGATCGCAATCCCGCTTCCGTTCACACCGGTACCGCTCTCGTTGGCCACCTTCGCGGTGATCCTCGTCGGCGCTGGCCTTGGGCCGCTACGCGGCCTCATCAGCGGCGGTCTCTACCTCGCGCTCGGACTCGCCGGCGCCCCGGTCTTCGCCTCGCACCGGTCGGACTGGGAGTTCGCTTCATTCGGATACCTCATCGGCTACCTCCTGGCGATCGCCCTCGTCGGCTGGTCCGCGAACCATCACGCTGACCATCGTTTCCTCAGCACCTTCGGACTTGGCGTGTTCGGCTCTATCGGCATCTACGCCTGCGGCGTGCCATGGCTCATGGGCTTCGCGCATCTCGACTTTGTCGGCGCCCTGCAACTAGGCGTCCTACCCTTCCTGATCGGCGACGTGATCAAGGTGGCTGCCGTCGCCGCACTGTTGCCCACAACGTGGAATGTCGTACGGAGAACCAACTGGACCAGATGAGTTCCGCCCGCAACCGAGATAGAGCGACCACCCCCCAGCGCATCTAGACCAAGGATCGAACATGACGCAGATACATAGCAAAGCTGCTGCCGCGGTGCAGGACGTCGTCCATGACGGTGCAACTATAGCCGTCGGCGGATTCGGGCTCAGCGGCAATCCATTCGACTTGATCGAGGCAGTGCGCGACAGCCAGGCGACCAGCCTCACGATCGTGTCCAACAACATGGGAATAGACGGCAAGGGGCTCGGACTGCTTCTAGAGAATCATCAGGTCAGCAAAGTCGTCGCGTCATACGTGGGCGAGAACAAGCTGTTCGCCCAGCAATACCTGACGGGCGAACTGGAGGTCGAGTTCGTGCCGCAGGGCACCCTCGCCGAGCGCCTCCGCGCCGGCGGAGCCGGAATCGCAGGCTTCTACACCAAAACCGGTGTTGGAACCCCTGTAGCCGAGGGCAAGGAGCTGCACGTCTTCGACGGAGAGACCTACCTACTCGAGCGCGGAATTGTTGCGGACTTGGCGCTGGTACACGCCTACCGGGCCGATCGCTTCGGCAACATGATTTACCGGCACTCGGCCAGGAATTTCAATCCGATCGTCGCCACTGCGGGCCGAATAACTATCGCCGAGGCGGAAGACATCCTCGTCGAACCGCTCGATCCGAACACGATCGTAACCCCTGGCATCTTCGTGCAGAGGCTCGTACGTTCAGTCGCCCGTGAAAAGGAAATCGAACAACGAACGGTTCGCCCGCGCACCGCGGCCCAACGATGAGAAAGCAGGATGGCAGTGGTCTGGACACGTGATGAGATGGCGGCAGTTGCCGCTCAGGAGCTACGCGACGGCGAGTACGTCAACCTCGGCATCGGTATTCCGACGATGGTCGCCAACCATCTACCGGACGGGGTGACAGTCACTCTGCAGAGTGAGAACGGATTGCTTGGGATGGGCCCGTTTCCGTTCGAGGGTGAAGAAGACGCGGATTTAGTGAATGCCGGCAAGCAGACCGTCACGTTGGTCGAGGGAGGCGCTTTCTTCGATTCGGCGACGTCCTTCTCCATGATCCGCGGCGGTCACGTGCAGATCGCAATCCTCGGTGCTCTGCAGGTGGCCGCGAACGGCGATCTGGCTAACTGGACCATCCCCGGCAAACTGGTCAAAGGCATGGGGGGCGCCATGGATCTCGTCGCCGGCACCCCCCGAGTCATCGTCATCACCGAGCACAACGCAAAAGACGGATCGCCGAAGATCGTGGAGAGGTGCGATCTTCCGCTCACAGGCGCGGGCGTCGTACAGCGCATCATCAGCGACCTCGCCGTCTTCGACGTCACCCCTCGCGGCCTCGTGCTTCGAGCGATAGCAGCAAATGTAAGTGTGCGCGAACTCGAGGCGAAGACCGGTGCGTCCTTCACCGTCGAACTGGACGACACCGCGACGCCCTCGGTCGATAGCGCGGAGGCCAACCTATGAGCGCCGTGATTGTGGGATATGCGCGGACGCCGTTCGTGAAGTTCAACGGCGCATTTGCGTCGGTACCGGCCACCGAACTGGGCGCACACGCCATCCGTGCCGCACTGGCAGCAGCAGGGGTCGACGGGTCGGCCGTCGAGATGGTTTTCGTCGGCCAGGTGCTGCAAGGTGGCGCCGGTCAGAACCCGGCGCGGCAGTCATCTACTGGTGCGGGCATCCCTATGACCGTGCCCGCCATCACACTTAATGCAGTGTGCCTGTCTGGGATGGAGGCGATCGTGAACGCGGTCCGCCTCATCGATGCAGGCGAGGCCGACGTGGTCGTCGCTGCAGGGCAGGAATCCATGACGCTGGCTCCGCATGCCTGGTCAGGTTCACGAACCGGAAAGCGGTATGGTGCCATCGAACTTATCGACACGTTGGAGCACGACGGCCTGACGGACGCTTTTGAGAAACGATCGATGGGCCTGTCAACCGAAGAACGCAACGAGGAGCTTTCCCTGGGTCGCCCCGAGCAAGACCTCTGGGCGGCACGTTCACACCAGGCCCTCGCCGCGGGATCGGAGTTCCTAGCCAGCGAGATCGCGCCGATCACTATCACAGGCCGGAACGGTCATGCTATCGTCTCGGCAGACGACGGACTTCGCGTTGAGACAACCGTTAGCACCCTCGCACGTTTGCACCCGGCTTTCGGGTCGTCGGGCACGATCACGGCAGGAAACTCATCACAGATCACCGACGGCGCGGCCGCTCTGGTGCTGATGAGCGAATCCGCTGCTGAACGTCTCGGCGTGCCAGCGACAGCGAAGGTGATCGCTCATGCGTTCGTCGCCGGGCCCGACGTCTCCTTGCATTCACAGCCGGCCAACGCCATTCAGGCTGCCCTCCGCCGCACCTCGTATTCGATCAACGATCTCTCTGCGGTCGAGATCAACGAGGCGTTCGCTGCAGTCTCGGTACATTCGACCCGGATGCTTGGCATAGACGAAGCGATTGTGAATGCCAACGGCGGAGCTATCTCCCTGGGCCACCCGATCGGCGCCTCTGGTGCTCGAATTGTGGGTCATCTCGCTCGTCGCCTTGCAGCTATCGGCGCTGGCTCGGTCGGCGCTGCTGGAATATGCGGTGGTGGCGGTCAGGGGTCAGCGGTCGTCATCGAGGCGCTCTGACCAGGCACCTCACATGATCACCCGAAAGCAGGGTTTCTCACGCATTGACAGCGTCCAGCGCCAACGCTTGGCGTGCGCAACTGACCGTGGCCGCGGGCAGCGGTTCCCGTCTGCTCGACCTCAGTCGAGACGCTGAACGGCATCCTCTCCGCTCGGTGGTACCGCCGAACTGGCGGAACAGGCTTCACCATTGCCGGATGGCGGCTCTAAAGGGGCAGGTCCTCGGCGCGACGAAGGAGTTGATGCACATGACGATCGGTGGCCCTTGGCATAGCGACATCTCCAACGGTATGAACCCGGTCTCCACGACGAACCCGGGCAAATCACACCGGGCCTTGCGGTGCGATACGCCCGTAAGATCTCGCTCGTTAACCAGCACCCATGATCTGACATGCGTCGAACGGGGCGGAGAGCGCTCGAGGCGCGCGACGTCGCTTCGTCTATCGAGTTCGTTCACCGGCATGAGCGCGCTCCCGGTCGATGTCGTTGCGGGACGGACGGTGGACGGGCCTGTGCTGCGGCAGGCGCGACGCATCCTGCCGCGATCGCTCGGCGCTGAGCCTCAGACCGACCACATCGTGCGACGGATCGCATCGATGAGCTCGTCGGAGACCGCCGAGGCGGAAGAGGTCTTGCGCACAGGCACTGGCCGAGGCTCTACCGCTACGAGCATGGTGGCCTCGGGGCGCTTCGGCAGGGCACACCCGCACGCGCTACCGGGGCCGGGTGCAGTCGCGGCGGCGGATGCGGGTGGCGGTACGGGCACGTACCGCGGCGCCGGCCCGACGGTCAGACCCCGCCTCCCCGAGCGGATCTTCGCCGAGCGCGCGAGCGCGTCGATTGGAGTGGAGGGAGCGGGGTCGACCGCGCAGGACGCGGCGGCGGCGCCCGCGGGTCGCAGGAACGACACAAGCTCCTGCGGCCAGACGGCGACAAACTCGACGCCGGCCGCCGTGAGCTGGGCGGCGGAGTGCATCCCCCAGCTCACGCCAACGGCGCGGATACCCGCGGCGATCGCCGCTTCGACATCGCCGACGGTGTCGGTGACGAGTACGGTCTGGTCCTCGGCGAGCAGCACGTCGTCGGCGCCCTCGTCGTAGAAAGCAGAGCAGCGGCGTCCCTTGCCTTGGGCCGCGTCGGCGATGAACCGACGGATGCCCACGGTCTTGTCGGGTTCGACGTCGCCGCCGAAGACGTGGGCGAAGCAGAAGGCGATGCCGTTGCTGGTGAGGACCCGGCGGATGACCGAGGTGTGGTTCGACGAGAGCACCGCAAGCGTCGACTGGGGCGCGAGAGCGTGCACGACGTCGACCATGCCGGGGACCATTGCCGGGAAGTAGTCGCTGCCGAGCCTCGCCAGGAACGCGGCAATGACGGCGTCGGCCTTCTCGCTGGTGTCGCACAGCTGCCGCACACGCTCGAACAGATTGCCTTGCAGGAGCGCGAAGTACTTCTCCTCGTCGTCGACCCCGAGGTGGAACTCGGCGTTGACCTGGCGGAAGACCTCCCACGACGCCACCCTCGTCTGCACGAGGGTGCCGTCGAGGTCGAAGATGATCTGGGATGCAGCGCGGGTCTCGAGCATGGTCTACAACCGGCTGTACATGGCGCTAAGGTTCTGCGGCCCTACGAAGTCTTGGATCTCGCCCCACCCAGTGAGCTCCCCGCAGCGCCACTCGGCGAGTACGTTGAACCCGACCGTGCCGGGGCCGGCCTGCCAGGGGAAGCTCGTGCGTCCCGCTCCGCTCAGGTTCCACGTGCGGCCGAGTTTGTCGACGACCTCGATCTCCACGCTCTTCGCGTAGTAGCCCTCGCGCACCGTGCGGCTATGCCCGGAGGCCAGCCCGATCACCTCGCCGTGGTCCAGCACGTACCCGTGCAGCACCGGCGCATCGGTGACGGCGTCGGGGCCGCCGGTGTGATCGAAATCGAAGATTGCGTGCACCGCGAAGTTCTTTGAGAAGTGCGCGTGCAGCCAGCTCATGTTGTGGTCCTGGTGCTCGGCGCGAAGTCCCCAACTGTGGTCCATCGTGGAGACGCAGTCGATCGGGTAGGTGGTGCCGTTGAAAGTTAGCTCGCCCTCGTAGTGACCGGTCTGGTCGAAGTGGCCCTTGTAGGCCTCGCCCCAAGCGAAGGTCTCCGAGCCCTGCTGGGCGGCGACGATGGGATCCTGCTCGGGATCGGAGATGTCGTAGGCGGCGCCGAGGGCGGTGTAGCGGAACCGCATCGACACGTTCCTGCCGTTGTCGAAGCTGACGTCCCAGATCCGGTTGGGCTCCACGGAGACGACCGACAGCCCGTTGAGCAGCGTGTAGTCGCGCAGGTTCGCCGGCTGGGGAATGGGCAGGTGGTGCTGCGGATCCCAGTAATCCGCCTCCCAGGGCTTGTCGACGAACCGCGAGTTGAGGGCGACGGTGGAGATGACAACGCCCACGTTGGGGCGGAACAGCGCGTAGACGCCGACGTTCAGCGGCACCTCCGGGAGGTAGAACCCGAAGAAGTTGGTCTCTGCCCAGGTTGGATCTTCGCTCGTTGGCGGATGGAAGTCAGCGTCTTCAGGTGTGATCACGGCGTGTGCCCCTCATCGAGTTCGTGCTCCTACTCTCACCTACGCCCACCTCATGAAGGTATGTCGATCCCAGACAGTCGACCGGTACTTCGTTGTCCGCCGGGGATAGCGTGCCGGTGATCGGGCCCGGGCTAGCTTGACCTTGGCAATGCAACACGACGGGGTGCCGGCCAGGCCTCCGTTCTATCACGGGAGGAGTGCCACCATGCGACTGGGAACAGTAGTCGGCCAGGTCGTCTCGACGGCCAAGGATTCGGGTCTCGCCGGTTTCACCCTCCTCCTCATCGAGGACCTGACCGACTCCGACATGCCGAGCCCGGTCTACGTGGCGATAGATCTAGTGGGCGCGGGCGACGGCGAAGTCGTCCTCGTGTCGATGGGCAGCGCCGCACGAGTGAACCAGGCCGCCGGCCGGGCACCCGTCGACTGCGCGGTGGTGGCGATAGCCGACACCGTCATCCGACGCGGCGACATCACTTACAGCAAGTAACTATCCCTGGAGGAATGACATGGTTGACACACAGACCGGTGGATCGCGCAGTGCAGGCGCTCTCGGCTTGATCGAGACGAAGGGCCTAGTCGGCGCGATCGAGGCCGCGGACGCGATGGTCAAGGCGGCGAACGTGCGGGTGCTCGGGCACAAGGAGATCGGCGGAGGACTCGTGACGATCCTCATCCGCGGAGACGTGGGGGCCGTCAAAGCGGCCACCGACGCAGGCGCGGTCGCCGCGGGCAAGGCGGGCGAGGTGGTCTCCGTGCACGTCATCCCGCGTCCGCACGAGGAGACCGAGGAGATGCTCATCGCCCTCGTGCGCCCGAAGGCCTGATCGCCCGACCACCACGACTCTGAAGGGATGTACCCAAGGTGACACTCACACTTGATGCGGATCTCGCCGCGCTCGCCGACGTGCGGGCGAAGGCCGACGCCGGCAGCCGGGCGGCACAAGAGATCGAGAACGCCGACCAGGCCTGGCTCGACGAGATCATCCGCGCGATGGCGAAGGCAGGGTACGCGGCATCCGAGGAGCTCGCCCGCCTCGCGGTGGACGAGACCGGCTACGGCGTCTACGAGGACAAGGTCGTCAAAAACCGGTTCAACACCGGCTTCGTGGCCGACTGGATGCTCGAGCGCCGGGCCGTCGGGGTGCTCTGGATCGACGAGGAGCACAAGGTCACGGCCATCGGCTCGCCGATGGGCCTGATCGCCGCGATCATCCCGGTCACCAACCCGACCGCGACGATTCTCTTCAAGTCGCTCGCCGCGGTGAAGGCGGGCAACGCGATCGTGCACGCCCCGCACCCGCGGGCCGCGCGCTGCTCGAACCTCGCAGCCGAGATCATGGCGGAGGCCGCGGCTGGGGCAGGGGCGCCGGAGGGGCTGATCTCCTGTCTGACCAATCCGTCGCTCGAGGCGACCCAGGCGCTGATGAGGCATAGGGCGGTGCGGCTCGTGATGGCCACGGGAGGCCCGGCCATGGTCGCCGCCGCCTACTCGAGCGGCAAGCCGACGATCGCGGTCGGGGCCGGCAACGTGCCCGCCTACGTCGACTCGAGCGTCCCCGACGTGGAGGAGGCGGCAACGATGATTATCGCCTCAAAGTCCTTCGACAACGGCACCGCGTGCGTCGCCGAGCAGTCGGTGGTCGTCGCGGAGTCGGTGGCCGAGCCCTTTTTCCGGCACTTCGAGGCGCAGGGCGCGGCCTGGCTTGACGCGGCGCAGCAGAAGGCGCTCACGGCGACGCTGTTCGATGAGCGCGGGGCGCTCCGTCCCAATTCGGTCGGGCAGTCCGCCGCCCGTCTCGCACAGCTGTCGGGCTTCAGCGTCCCCGCCTCGACGAAGGTGCTCGCCGCCGAGCTGACGGCGGTCGGGCGCGACCACCCGCTCTCCCGCGAGATCCTCGGCCCGGTGCTCTCCGTCTACCGCGCGCGGGACAGCGACGCCGGGTGGACCCGCTGCCGCGAGATCCTCGCGTTCGGCGGCGAGGGCCACACGGTCGCCGTGCACGCGACCGACCCGGGCGTGATCGCGCGGTTCGGCAGCCTCCCGGCTGGCCGCATCGTCGTGAACACCCCCGCCCTCTTCGGCGGCATGGGCTACTCGGCCGAGGTCGACCCCTCCTTCCAGCTGGGCACGGGAACGTGGAGCGGCTCCATCTGCTCCGACAACGTCACCCCCCTGCACCTGGTCAATATCAAGCGCGTGGCCCATCAGGTGCGACCCTGGCGCGGGGTCTACGCGTGATCGCCGCGATGACCGACGTGCCCGTGCGGCCTCCGGCCCAACTGCAGCTCGAGACGGCGGCCACCGTGTACCGCACGGTGCGGGAGGGATGGTCCGGCCCGCTCCACGTCGGCGTCGATCTCGGTACCGCCACCTGTGTGATCGCGGTGATCGACTCCTCCGGCCTGCCGGTGTGGATCGACTCCCGCTCCACCGCCGCAGTGCGCGACGGCGTCGTCGTCGATTACTGGGGCGCGCGGGATGCCACGGCCTCGCTGAAGTCCGCAGCCGAAGCCGCCCTCGGCGTCGAGCTCGCCCGCGCGGCGACGGCG
Source organism: Microbacteriaceae bacterium (assembly GCA_025463665.1). GTDB lineage: Bacteria > Actinomycetota > Actinomycetes > Actinomycetales > Microbacteriaceae > Conyzicola. The sequence goes on along the minus strand of JAODAY010000220.1, from coordinate 4,547 downwards.
TTCCCGCCGGGCGTCGACGCGTCCGACAGCCGCGCCTGCAGGTTCGTGCTCGAGGCTGCCGGCTTCGAGGATGTGCTCCTGCTCGACGAGGTCTCGGCGGCGAACGGCGCTCTCGGCATCGTCGACGGCGTCGTAGTCGACGTGGGCGGCGGCTCCACCGGCGTCGGCGTATTCCGCGACGGCGCGCTGGTCGCCCTCGACGACAAGCCCGGCGGCGGGCACCACCTCGACCTCATGCTCGCCGGCGCCCTCGACATCCCCCTCGAGGAGGCCGAGCGGCTCAAACGCACACACGCCGGCGACTACCTTGGCATCCTACGACCGGGACTGGAACGGGTCGCTGAGTCCATTCGCGCCCTCACCGTCGGCGCGGAGGAGCTCGAGGTGCACCTCGCCGGCGGGGCCCTCATGATCGACGGCGCCGACCGTATCATCGGCTCCTACCTCGATCGCCCCGTTCTCTCCTACCCGCACGCCCTCTACATCACCCCCTTAGGAATCGCGAGGCACGCATCATGAGCACACCGACACTTCGCACCTACGCCTTCATCGACCGGATGCAACCGCAATGCGCAGCCCATGTAGCCGCGACAAGCCCCGGCGACGTGCCGCTCGCCGGCATGGCGGAGCTGTTCATCGAGCTGGCCCCCGGCAACGAGGTGTTCCGCGCCGCCGACATCGCCCTCAAGGCCGCGGGAGTGCGACCGGCCCTGCAAATCATCGAGCGGGAGTTCGGGCTGCTCGAGATCCACTCTGAGCAGCAGGCCGAGGTGCTCGCCGCCGGCCAGGCGGTTCTCGACGAGCTCGGTCTCCGCGAGGAGGACCGGATCAAGCCGCGCATCGAGTCGACCCAGTTCATTACCAACGTGCATCCGTACCAGGCCCAGCTGCTCAACAAGTGGCGAAAGGGTTCGCTGCTGATGCCGGGCTCCAGCCTGTTCGTCATGGAGGCGGCACCTGCCGCGTACGTGACCCTGGCGGCGAACGAGGCGGAAAAGGCGGCCGACATCAACGTGATCGAGATCCGCGCGGTCGGCCGGTTTGGCCGCATGTTCCTCTCCGGCACCGAGTCCGACGTGCAGACGGCGCGGGAGGCGGCGGTCGCCGCGCTGGAGGGAATAAGCGGGGTAGAGGAGGCGCGGCGATGACGGTCTTCGGGGTAGATGCGGTGACGGATGCCGCGGCGGCGGGCGGCACTCTCGCCGTGCGCCGCGGCGACCTCGTGACGCCCCTCGCGAGGGATCTCGCAGCGGAGCTGGGCGTCGACATCGTGGCATCCGGTTCGCCCCCTGCGGCGGTGAAGGGGCGACCTGTCGGCGTGGGCAGCGCGACAGCGGCCGGGCCGCCCTCGCCGATCAGCCCGCCCTCGCCCGCGCTCTACCGCCGGGGATCGCCCCTGCCGTCCCGCCTGCTTCCGCGCTCGCTCGCCCGCACCGATCTCGCCGCTCTCTCGAGCACACCGCCGACCCGCGTGCCGCGGATCGTCGTCGTCGGCGCGGGGCACGTCGGAACTATCACGGCGATGCGGCTGGCCGAAGCGGACCTAGCCGACGAGATCGTTCTCGTCGACATAGTCGGCGGCCTGGCCGAGGGAATTGCGCTGGACATCGGGCACTCCGCCGGCCTGCTCGGGTTCTCGACCACCCTCCGCGGCGAGCACTCGGTGGAGGCCGCCGGCGAGGCCGCCTACACGGTGCTCACCGCCGGGCGGGCCCGGCAGCCTGGTATGAGCCGCGGCGACCTGGCCGATACCAACGCCGCCATCCTCGGGCCTGTGGCCCGGTCCGTTGGCGCGACGTCGCCGAACGGGGTGATCCTCGTGGTCACCAACCCGCTCGACGAAATGACGCACCACGTGTGGAAGTCGTCGGGGCTGCCATCCGGCCGTGTGGTCGGCATGGCCGGGATGCTCGATGCTGCTCGGTTCTCCAGCCTGGCCGGCCTCACCGGAGTCGCCCGGGCGGGACAGATCGAAGGCTATGCCCTGGGCAGCCACGGCGACGAGATGGTCATCCCCCGATCGCAGCTCGCTGCGAATGGGAAGGCCCTCACCGCGCAACTCGACCCGGGTGCCATCGATGCGCTCATCACCCGCACGCGCGACTCCGGAGCAGAGATCGTCGCCCTGCTCGGCACCGGCAGCGCCTTCATCACGCCCGGTCTGTCGGCCGCGCAGATGGTCATCCGCATGATCCGGAGCGACGACCGCGTCGTCTCGGCGACGGTAATGCCGGCCGGCGAATACGGCATCGACGGTACCTACGTCGGACTGCCCGTTCGCCTCGGAAGGTCGGGACTCCGCGAGATCGTGCACTTCGAGCTCACCGGCGCCGAGCGGGCCGCCGTCGTGGCGGCCGCGAGTCGTATCGCCGAGCGGGTGCGGTCGCTGCCCGTGCCGGGCCCGTGACCGTCTCGATGGACGCGGTCGTCTTCACCGGCCGCGAGCAGGTGCGCATCGAGCGTGTGCCGGCAGCCATCGTTGTCGAGCCGGACGACGTACTGCTGCGGATTACTCGTGCGGCCATCTGCGGCACCGACCTCGGGATGCTCCGCCAGCCCGGGCAGCTCGCGCTCGGCACCGTCCTCGGGCATGAGTACGTCGGAATCGTCGAAGCGGTGGGGTCCGGCGTCCGCGGCTTCCGCGAGGGCGATCGCGTCTCCGGCTCGGACTTCGTGGCCTGCGGGCGGTGCTGGTGGTGCCGCCGCGGCGACCACTGGGAGTGCGCCGATCGGGCGTTCTTCGGCACGGGGACGACCTTTGGCTCCGCGCTGCCGGGCGCCCAGGCCCGGCTGCTGCGCGTTCCCCACGGGGACGTGGTGCTCCAGCTGCTGCCCGCCTCAGTCTCCGACGACGCGGGGGTGTTCTTCGGCGATGTGCTCGCCACCGGGTATGCGGCGATCGGGCGCGCCGACATGCTGCCGGGCGACACCGTGGCGATCATCGGCGGGGGACCGGTCGGCCAGATCACGAGTCTGGTCGCACAGGCACGCGGTGCTGGGCCCGTCGTGGTCGTCGAGCCAGTCGCCTCGAGGAGGGAGAGCGCCAGCGCCCTGGGCGCCCTCGCTGTCGCGCCCGACGAGGCTCGTGCTCTCATCGACCGACTGACCGACGGGCGGGGGGCGGACGCCGTCGTCGACGCGGTCGGCGGGCCGATCGGCCTCAACTCGTCATTCGGCCTTGTGCGCCGACGCGGAACGGTGGTCTCGATCGGCATCCACCACCAGGAGGCCTGGCCTCTGCCTGTGCAGCGCGCCTTCGCCGACGAACTCACCCTGCGCTTCGCGATCGGCGACTCGATGCGCGACGGCGACCAGCTCACCGCTCTGGTCGGCAGCGGGCTCCTCGACCCGACACCGATCGCCACGAGGGTGGTCCCGTTCGCAGACGCGGTAGAGGCCTACGCCGATCTTTTGTCCCAGAGATCGCTCAAAATCATCCTCGCCCTGTGATACTTGAACGCTAGGAGGTCAATGGTGACCCTGATCGAAGCACGACTGACGACGGCGGCGAGTACCGCCCACCCAAGGGCCGGCGCCCTGCAGTCTGTCCAGCAGGCGCTCCTCGCCCTCACCGCCCGCCGGCCCGGCCCCGTCGATGAGGCCATCGCGGGTGCTGCCGAGATCCTCGAGCTCTGCGGCCGCGACCGGTTCGGCATCGTCCGTCTCGAGAATGGCGACTGGGTCGCAGCCCGCCGCACGGGGATTTCCCGGCCGGAGCTCGACCTCTGCCTCAGGAACGATCGGGATGCCGGCTGCCGGGTCATCCTCGCCACCACCGTGGCGATCGTCAGTCGGTTCGACGAAGATGACGCCTTGCCGGTCGACGGAACCCTCCTGCGCCAGCTCGCGAACTGGCTCGCCATGGCCATTGCCTTCGAAGACGCCGAGGTGCTCGTCGCGATGGCGAGCGAGGAGGCGGAGGCGCAGCGCCTGGTCGCCTCCGAGATCCTCACCGTTCGCGATCTCGACCAGGTGCTCCTCTCAATCTCGACTCAGACGCTGCGCCTCCTCAACGCTGACATCTGCGGTGTACTCCTCCGCGAGGACGACATCATCCAGATGCGCTCGTGCGTCGGACACCGGATGGTGGAGACGGCGAACCTGCGCATGCGCAGGGGACAGGGCGTGGCCGGCATGGTATTCCAGACCGGGCGCATCGGACGCGTGGACAGCTACCTCACAGACCAGACCATCAGCGACGACTTCCTCTCCCTAGCAGCGCAGGAGGCCACCCTCTCCGCACTCGCCGTGCCCCTCCGGGCCCACGGCACGCTCATCGGCGTGCTCGAGGTCTGGCGCCGGCGCGAGTCGACGTTCACCGACTCCGACGTGCGGCGCCTGGTGTCGCTCGCTGATCTCGCGACCATCGCCATCGAGAACGCGCGGCTCTACGACGACCAGCGGATCATGGTCGACCGGCTACAGGAGAACCACGGCGCGATGGAGCACCAGGTTGGGCTGCTGCACCGCTCCGCCCGGCTTCAGAACTCGCTGCTGCGCGTGATCCTCGAGGGGTCGGGTGCCTACAGCGGCATCGTCAAGCTGGT
>JAODAY010000193.1 GCA_025463665.1 Microbacteriaceae bacterium | reverse complement strand
CCGATGTGGCTCACGAGGGTGAAGGAGAGCATTCTCTTGATGTCCGCCTGTGCGACGGCGCCGAGCACGCCAACCACCATCGTCAGCAGGGCGAGCACCATCAGGAACTGGTTCAACTCGGGTCCGGGGAAGAGCACCGTCTCGGTGCGGATGATCGCGTAGACACCGACCTTGGTCAGGAGCCCGGCGAAGACCGCGGTCACCGGAGCGGGGGCGGTCGGGTAGGAGTCGGGCAGCCAGAATGAGAGCGGGAATACCGCAGCCTTGATGCCGAACGCCACGAGCAGCATGACGTGCAGGATGATCTGCACGTCGACCGGGATCTCGGACATGCGCACAGAGATCTGCGCGATGTTGACGGTGCCGACCGCTCCGTAGATCATCGCGATCGCGGCGAGGAACAGGAGCGACGACACGAGGCTCACGACAATGTAGGTGACCCCCGCCCTGATTCGCGCCTCAGTGCCGCCGAGGGTGATGAGCACGTAGCTCGACACGAGAAGGATCTCGAAACCGACGTAGAGGTTGAAGAGGTCGCCGGCGATGAAGGCGTTGAAGACGCCGGCGGCGAGCACGAGGTAGGTCGGAAAATAGATCGAGACGGGGGTCTCCTCGTCGCCGTCGGCGAGACCCTGACCGACGGAGAACACCAGCACCGCGAGCAGAACCACCGCCGAGACCACGACCATGAGCGCCGAGAGCCGGTCGACAACGAGCACGATGCCGAACGGAGCATCCCAGCCGCCCACCTCGACGACGAGCGGCGACGCCCCGTCGACGACGACGAGCAGCACGATGCCGACCGCGAGCACCGCGCTGAGCGCCCCGAGGGCGACGATGCGCTGCAGGCGCGGGTGCCTGCCGAGGATGAGGGCGGATGCCGCGCCGAGCAGCGGCAGAATGACGACGAGGGGCACGAGGGCGTTCACCGGGGCACCCCGAATTCCGTGTCTTCGGTGGTCGTGTCGAGTGCTTCGCCGATTTCGGCGACGTCTCCGCTGCGGAGGGCGACATCGTCGGCGTCGTCGTCGACGTCGTCTTCGCGCTCGAGCCGCCAGGACCGGTAGATGAGCGCCATGAGGAACGCCGAGACCCCGAAGGTGATCACGATCGCGGTGAGGATGAGCGCCTCAGGCATCGGGTCGGTCATCTCCTCGGCGCCCACCCCGTCCTCGACGATCGGGGCGGAGCCCACGTCGCCCACCATGGTGAGCAGCAGCAGGTTGGTGGCGTTGCCGACGAGAAGGAAGCCGAGCAGCACGCGCGTCATGCTGCGCTCGAGCATGAGGTAGACGCCGCAGGCGTAGAGCACCGCCATGACGGCGATGAGCACGAGGGAACTGTTCATGACGCCACCGTCGAGAGCTCGTGGTCCTGCTGCCTGTCGACCTCGGCGCCGAGGCTGCGCAGCACGTCGAGCACGAGGCCGACGACCACGAGGTAGACCCCGACATCGAAGATGGTGGATGTCACGAACTCGACGTGACCGAACGGCCACACCTCGCCCTCGAAGAACGACGACGTGAGCGCGCTCTGGCCGAAGAACATCGGCACGAGCGCCGCACCCACGGCCAGCAGGAGGCCGGCACCGAGCATCTTGCCGGCGTCGACGGGCGCCGCCGCCCCGAGTTCGTGCCTGCCGCCGGCGAGGTAGCGCGCGACGAGCGCGAGGCCTGCAACGAGTCCTCCGGCGAAGCCGCCACCCGGGAGGTTGTGGCCCGCGAACAGCAGGTAGACCGAGACCACGATGATCGGGTGGAAGGTGAGGCGCACAACGACCTCGAGCAGAATGGAGCGGTTGCCCGCGGCGAGGGTGCGGCCGGCGAGCAGCCACGAGGAGCGTGCCTCGTCGCCCTCCTCACGCCGCCTCGCGCGGATGGTGTCCCGCGCCTCACGTCGGGGTATGCGGCGCAGGTTGTCGCTCCGGCCGCTGATGAAGACGAGGCTCGCGACGCCCGTGGCCGCCACGATGATGACCGAGAGCTCGCCCATCGTGTCCCAGCCGCGCAGGTCGACGAGGGCGACGTTGACGACGTTGCGGCCGTGACCCCCGGTGTAGGCGAGATCCGGCCAGGCGAGCGAGATGGGAAGGCGGTTGCGCGCGGCCAGGGCGACGACAGCGACGGTCGCCATGATCGCGCCGACGGCGACCGCGATGCCCGCACGCAGGGCGGCGTTCCGTGAGCCGTTCCGGGTGCCGAGCCGCGCCGGCAGCCGGCGCAGCACGAGCACGAACGCGACGAGGGTGACGACCTCGACGAGCACCTGGGTGAGGGCGAGGTCGGGTGCACCCTCGAGGGCGAAGAGCGAGGCCATGCCGTAGCCTGTGACGCCGACGAGCACGACGGCCTGGAACCGCTTGGTGGCGCGTGTCGCCGCGAGGGCCGCGATGATCATCACGACGCCGATCGCGGCCTGCCCGGGAAAGTCCCAGAGCTTGAGGTCGCGCGGCCATGACCGGTTCGCGATGAGCGCGGCGCCGACGCAGCCGACGAAGACGAGAAAGATCACCCCGAGGTAGAAGGGCAGCGAGCCGCGCTGGGTGAGGCTCGTCGTGCGCGCCGCCACGCGGTCCACCGAGCGCAGCACGCCCGAGTAGGAGCCGGCCGCGGTGAGACCCGACGGCCGGGTGAAGGAGGTGCGGCGTCCGCGCCAGAGAAAGACGAGAGCGCCGAGCAGGAGTGTCGCGGCGGAGATGCCCAGCGCCGGCTCGAGGCCGTGCCAGAGAGCGAGGTGGTAGCTCTCCCCCTCCGCCGGGATCGTGGTGGAGTACCCGGAGAGGAGGGGGTCGACGAACGCGGCGGAGACGCCGAGTACGACGCCGCTGGCCGCGAGGAGGGCGGGCGAGAAGGAGAAGCGGGCGCTCACGCGGGCCTTGCGCACGGGTTCGACACCGGGCTTGCGATAGAACGCGCCCCAGAAGAACCGAGCACTGTAGGCGACGGTGAGCACGGAGCCTGCGGCGACGCCGACCAGCGCGACCCAGCCGAGGGAGCCGCCCGCGACCGCATCGTGGAGCAGGGCCGTGAACACGGCCTCCTTGGCCACGAATCCGAATGCCGGGGGCAGACCGATCATCGAGACGAGGGCGAGAGCCGTGACGGTGGCGAGCACGGGCGCCTCACGACCGAGCCCGGAGAGCTTGCGCAGATCGCGGGTGCCCGCGCGATGGTCGATGATGCCGACCGTGAGGAACAGCGTGCTCTTGTACAGCGCGTGGGCGAGCAGCAGGGCGAGACCCGCGAGTGCGGCATCCCGGGTGCCGTACCCGGTCACGACCATGAGAAAGCCGAGCTGGCTGACGGTTCCGTAGGCGAGCACGAGCTTGAGGTCGGTCTGGCGCAGCGCGGTCCAGGCGCCGAACAGCATCGTCACGACGCCGAACCCGACGACGATCTCCCGCCATCCGGGCACGTCGGCGAAACCGGGCGCGAGACGGGCGAGGAGGTAGATGCCCGCCTTCACCATCGCCGCGGCGTGCAGGTAGGCGCTGACCGGAGTGGGCGCGGCCATGGCGGAGGGAAGCCAGAAGTGGAAGGGCACGATGGCCGACTTCGACATGGCCCCCACGAGCACGAGGATGACGGCCGTCGTGACGAGCGGTCCGGCCGGGGCCGCGGCGACGATCTCCGACAGCCGCGACGTGCCCGTCTCCACCGAGAGCAGCACGAGGCCGACGAGCATGACGAGCCCGCCGAACGTGGTCACCAGCAGCGCCTGCAGCGCGGCGCCCCTGCTGGCTTTGCGCGCGGTGGAGTGCCCGATCAGCAGGTAGGAGAGAACGCTCGTCGCCTCCCAGAAGACGAAGAGCAAGTAGACGTCATCGGCGATGACGAGGCCGTACATCGCGCCCGCGAAGCCGAGCAGTGTGGCGGCGAAGCGCCCGAGGCCCTCTTCGGCGTCGGAGAAGTAGAACGCGCAATAGACGAGAACGAGAGCGCCGACGCCGGTGACGACGAGCGCGAGCACCCACGAGAGCGTGTCGAGGCGCAGCGCGAGCGACAGATCCAACTGGGGCACCCACGGCACCACCTGCTCGACCCGGCCGCCACCGACCACCGACGGCGAGGCGAAGACGGTGTGCACGAACGCCGCGGTCGGCACGAGTGCCCCGACGAGAAACACCCGTCGCCCGAGAACCCGGGTGAGCGGGGGCAAGGCGAGCGCGCACAGTCCGAATGCAATGAGCATTGCGAGCATGCGGCCTCCCAGTGCGTAGGTGCGGCAAGTACACGTCGCTGGAGATTACCCGGGAAAGATCCCTGAAGCCGCGAGCCCAGTTTACAGTGAACGGGCAGCCGCCGCGTGCGGGCGGCCCCGCTCGAGCGGTCAGGTCGATCGAGCGTTACTGCTCGTGCACGTCGCCCTCGCGAAAGTCTGCGAGCAGCGAGAGCACCCGGGCAACCTCGACCGGCCCCGCGACGCGGTGGTTCGCCAGGGTAGAGCCCTCGCCCGCCTTGAGCCCGAGGTCGTCGGCGCCAAGCGCCGCGAAGCCGTCTTCGTCTGTCACGTCGTCGCCGGCGAAGAACACCGCGGTCGCACCGGTGTACGCGCGCAGATGCTCAATCGCCTCGCCCTTCGTCGTCGAGCGCACGGAGAACTCGAGCACGTCCTTGCCGTGGCGCACCGTGAGGTCGTCGAGCTCGGCCGCCGCCTCACTCCGCGCGACGAGGTGGGCGACGCGCGAGTTGTGTTCGGTCGCGAGCCTCGTGTGCAGGGCGAACCCCGCCGGCTTCGACTCGAGCCAGACCTCGTCAATGGAGTCGGCCACCCCGGTGAGCACCTTCTTCAGCACCGCGACGCGCGCGAGCTCTGCGGCGTCGAGCCCGATGATGTCGTTCGGGTCGTCGAGACGAATCTCGATGCCGTGCGACCCGACGAGCAGCGCGTTGTCGGGCAGCTGCGACACGCGTTCCAGGCTCGCGAGCGAGCGCCCCGAGACGAGCGCGACACGAGTGTGGGGCATCTCGAGCAGGCGCAGCACCGCGGCGCGGGCGGCGGGCAGTGCCCGCGCGCGCTCCGGGTCGTCGACCTCGGGCGCGAGCGTGCCGTCGAAGTCGAGCGCAACGAGGAGCTTCCTGGTGCGGGTGATCTCCCGCAGGGCGCCGACGAGTGGCTCGGGCACTCGCGAGAACGGTGGAGGGGTGTCGACATCGACCATTACAGGCCCGAACCCCGCGGCATCCGGTCGACTGTCCATTCCAAGTCGCCCAGCGGGTCCTCCGTCTCGGGAACGTCGGTGCGGTCGCCACGCACCCCGGAGAGGGTGGAGAGGAATGTCGTCGACCAGCGCGCGACGTCGTACTCGAGCACTCGCTTGCGGAGCGACCGCATGCGCGCGGACCTCTCGCGCTTCGTCATCGCGATTGCCTGCAGCATGGTCTCCTTGAGCCCGTCGATGTCGTGCGGGTTGATGCGCAGCGCGCGCTTGAGCTCGTCGGATGCGCCGGCGAACTCGCTCAGCACGAGAACCCCGTCGTCGTCGAACCGGGCGGCGACATACTCCTTGGCGACGAGGTTCATGCCGTCGCGCAGGGCGGTGACGAGCATGACGTCTGCCGCGAGGTAGAGGGCCGCCATC
>JAODAY010000282.1 GCA_025463665.1 Microbacteriaceae bacterium | reverse complement strand
TGGCCCTTGGTGTGCGCTGGTCAGAGGCCGCGAAGATACGCCATAAGCTTCCGAAAGTAAGGGTTACCAAGTGGTTTACGCAGTTGTGCGCGCCGGTGGTCGGCAGGAAAAGGTAGAGGTCGGCACTATTGTCGTCCTCGACCGCATCCAGGCTGACAAAGACGGCAATGTTGAGCTCGCCCCAGTGCTGCTCGTTGATGGCGACAAGATCACGCATGACGCGCAAGCGCTTGCGAACGTCAAGGTCGTCGCTGAGGTCCTGAACGACCTCCGCGGGCCGAAGATCGTCATCCAGAAGTTCAAGAACAAGACCGGATACAAGAAGCGCATTGGCCACCGCCAGGAGCAGACCCGTATCAAGATCACCAGCATCGCGTAAGGGGCTGAGAGACTAATGGCACACAAAAAGGGCGCATCATCCTCCCGTAACGGCCGCGACTCGAACGCACAGCGCCTCGGCGTGAAGCGCTTCGGCGGCCAGGTCGTGTCGGCCGGCGAAATCATCGTTCGCCAGCGCGGCACCCACTTCCACCCCGGCGTCAACGTCGGCCGTGGCGGCGACGACACGCTGTTCGCTCTCGCCGCTGGTTCGGTCGAGTTCGGCGCGAAGGGTGGCCGCAAGGTCATCAACATCGTGGTGGCTGCGTAGTCAGCTGCACAACTCTTAACGTGAGGGGCGAGCTTCGGCTCGCCCTTTACGTGTTTATCCACACTGTGCGCTGAGGCGCGCGTTTTATCGAGGAACCCACATGGCATCGTTTGTTGACCAGGTAACCCTGCACCTTCTCGCAGGGCACGGCGGCAACGGTTGTGTGTCGGTCAAGCGTGAGAAGTTCAAGCCCCTCGCGGGCCCCGATGGCGGCAACGGCGGCAACGGTGGCGACATTGTTCTCGTCAGCGACGTGCAGACGACGACGCTTCTGAACTACCACCGTTCGCCCCACCGCAAGTCGCAGCACGGCCAGCCCGGCCAGGGCGACCACAAGGCCGGCGTCTCGGGCGAAGAGATGGTTCTCCTTGTGCCCGTCGGCACCGTCGTCAAGGACGTCACGGGCACGGAGCTCATCGACATGAACGAGCACGGCATGCGCTACGTCGCCGCTCCCGGCGGCCAGGGCGGGCTCGGCAACGCCGCCCTCGCCTCGACCAAGCGCAAGGCCCCCGGCTTCGCCCTGCTCGGCACCCCCGGCTGTGAGGGCTCCGTTCGTCTCGAGCTCAAGGTCGTGGCGGATGTCGCGTTCGTCGGTTACCCGTCGGCCGGCAAGTCCAGCCTCGTCGCCGCGATGAGCGCAGCGAAGCCGAAGATCGCCGACTACCCCTTCACCACGCTGCACCCGAACCTCGGCGTCGTCGAGTCGGGCGAGACCCGCTACACCGTCGCCGACGTTCCCGGCCTCATTGAGGGCGCGAGCGAGGGCAAGGGCCTCGGCCTCGAGTTCCTCCGCCACGTCGAGCGCTGCTCGGCGCTGCTGCACGTCCTCGACTGCGGAACCCTCGACCCCGGTCGCGACCCGCTGACCGACCTCGACATCATCCTCGCCGAGCTCGCCGCCTACCCGGTGCCCGAGGGCCAGCTTCCTCTGATCGAGCGCCCGCAGCTCATCGCGCTCAACAAGACCGACGTGCCGGAAGGCAAGGAGCTCGCCGAGCTCGTGCGCCCCGAGCTCGAGGCTCGCGGCTACCGCGTGTTCGAGGTCTCCGCCGTCTCGCGCGCCGGCCTTCGTGAACTCTCCTTCGCCCTCGCCGAGCTCGTCGAGGCCGACCGCGTCGTGAAGGCGTCCGAGGTCGCCAAGCCGCGCATCGTCATTCGTCCGCGCGCCGTCAACGAGGTCGACTTCGTCATCAACGTCGAAGGCGGATCGTTTGGAAACGTCTACCGCGTCATCGGCGAGAAGCCGGAACGCTGGGTGCACCAGACGGACTTCACCAACGACGAGGCCGTGGGCTTCCTCGCCGACCGCCTCGCGAAGCTCGGCGTCGAGACCGAACTGTTCAAGTCGGGCGCCGTTCCCGGCTCGACTGTCATGATCGGCCCGGAGGGCGGAGTCGTCTTCGACTGGGAGCCCACCGTGGCCTCGGCTGCAGAGCTCGTCGCGAGCCCGCGCGGCACCGACCCCCGCCTCGAAGAGGGACGCCGCCTGACGAGCAAGACCCGTCGCGCGAACTACCTCGAGCGAATGGACGCGAAGACCGCGGCCCGCGCCGAGCTCGACCGCGAGCGCGAGGGCGGCGTCTGGAACGACGACGAGGGCTTCGCTGTCGATCGCGAGACGACCGATCGCGACTCGAGCGACCGCGAGTCGACCGAGTCGTGACCCTTCGGCCCCGTGGTTAGTCGCATAACGTCCCGCGCCGGCATCCCGGCGGCGGGCCGCATCGTCGTGAAGGTCGGATCCTCGTCGATCAGCGGCGCGAACGTGGGGCAGATCGCGCCGCTCGTCGACGCCCTCGCGGCCGCACACGGGCGAGGCACCGAGGTGATCCTCGTGTCATCCGGAGCGATCGCCACCGGCATCCCGTTCCTCAATCTCGACGCCCGCCCGACCGACCTGGCGACCCAGCAGGCGGCCGCGGCCGTCGGGCAGAACCTCCTCATCTACCGCTACCAGGACAGCCTGCGCCGGTTCAAGATCGTCGCCGGACAGGTGCTCCTGACGGCGGGCGACCTCGAGCACCCCACGCCGCGCGGAAACGCCCAGCGCGCGATGGAGCGACTGCTCGACCTGCGGATTCTGCCGATCGTCAACGAGAACGACAC
>JAODAY010000132.1 GCA_025463665.1 Microbacteriaceae bacterium | reverse complement strand
CGCTGCAGAGTGCCCCGCGCCGACGACCACCGTGTGGCGCCCGGCGAATCGCTCGCGCTCGGCGCCGAGAACGTCTGGCAGGGCGTGCCCCACCAGACCCCCTGCCTCGGCCATGCCGAGCGGCTCCAGTCCGTTCGAGCCGAGGCCGTTAGGCGTGGCGTACGTGCCCGAGGTGTCGATGACCGCCCGGGCGCTCGTCTCGGTGACCGAGCCGTCGGCGCGCACGAGCCTCAACTCGAACGGCGTCTCATCGCGGCCGGCCGAACGCGTGCGATCCATCCCCTCCCGCGTCACCGCCGTGACGGTGTTGCCGAGTCGCACCCGGGAGGCGATGGCCTCGAGGCCGGCGAGCGGCCCGAGGTAGTCGTCGATGAGTTGGGCGGCGTAGGGGGCGACCTCCGCGGGCGGCAGTGCCCAGTCGGTCTTCTCGAGCAGTCTCTGGCTTGCCGGGTCGATCAGGTGCTCCCACGGTGAGAAGAGGCGGATGTGCCGCCACTTGCTCATGCTGCTCGCCACGGCTTCCCCCGCCTCGAACACGACGAACTCGATGCCTTGCTCGACGAGGTTGGCAGCGGCCGCGAGTCCGACCGGACCTGCCCCGATGATCGCAACCGGCAGTGCGTCGAGCCTGGAGGACCGGCGCACCGTTGGAGTCAGCTCGATCATTGTCACTAGCGGCACCTCTCACCATCTCGACAAACGTCTGTATATGAGTATGAGCGACGGCCTGCGACTCAGTGGTGCATGCCCTCGCTGTCGCGGTGATCGACGCCGTGGAGCTCGAGCAGCGCACGGTAGCGGCGGCGGTACATGAACATGAGGAACAGGCTCAACGGAATTACGAACACGAACCAGACCGAGATGAGCCAGCTGGGCATGCTGTCGCGTTCGGCGAGCCAGATGACCCCGAAGGCGATCGTGAGCACCGTGATCATGGCCGAATTGCTGCTCGCGTGATGCGCGTCCTGCAGCTCGTCGGCTTCTCGATCGTTGTCGCTCACCCTTCATTGTCTCAGTAGCCTCGTCGCGGCCGTCGGGGGGTCGCATTTCGGCGAAGCGGCGGTGTTGCATCCTCCCCAACTGTGTGGAGCACAGGCTTCACCAAACCTCCGGCTCGTCGCCCTCCAGCGATGCTCGGGGCGCTACCCTGAGCCCTGTGACCGATTGAGGGAGCCTCAGAGAAACATGCCCAGCGCACCGTCCGATCCCGCCCTCACGGGCGATACGGCCCTCGAGGCTCACACTCGGTTTCCCCGCGGGCTGCACGATCTGCGCAGCACGACACAGTGCCCGGCGTGTTTCACTACGCTCACCTCGCAGGTCTGCGCAGACTGCGGGCTCGACCTCGGCCACGCGTCCGCCGCGCGTCTTGCCACGATATCGACGGAGGCCGCGGCGATGCTCGAACGGCGCTTCTCGCTCATCGCCGACATGCGCGCCCGCGCGGCAGCCGCCCCGGTCGCGCCCGTCGCCTCCGCGCCGACAGTGCCGGCCGCCCTGGCCCGTGCGCCGGTCGGTGCCCGGTCCGGCGCCGCCCAGTACCGCCCCCCACGCCAGTCGAGCGTGCAAGTGCTGCTGCTTATCGTCGGCGTCGCGCTCGTCTCGATCGCGGCGATCTTTTTTCTCGTGTTCGCGTTCATCACCTTCGGCATCCACTGGCGGAGCGTCATCATCGCCGCGATCACCCTCTCGGCCTTCGGCGCGGCGTCGGTGCTCAAGCGGCGGGGACTGCCCAGCACGGCCGAGGGCATCGGCGCCTTCGCCGTCGTGCTCCTGCTTCTCGATGCCTTCGCGGTGAGGGCCAACGACCTGTTCGGCGCGGCCTCCACCGACGGCTACGCCTACTGGGGGGCCACGCTCGTGACCCAGGCGGCCGTCCTCGCCGCCTGGCACAGCCTCACCGCGCTCCGGGTGGGCTCCATCGCCGCCTTCGTGCTGTTCACGCCGGGCATCGGCGTGCTCCTCGTCGGACTGACCGCCTCGCTCGACGGCGCGCTGGTCGCCTTCATCGCGAGCCTCGGAATGGTCATCGGCGGCCTGGTGCACCCGCTCGCCGTGCCACTCCTCCGGTCGTCGACCGCGCCGGCCGTACCGCATACGGCGCCGAGGTCGGCTCTGCCCGAGCGGGTCATCATTCTCTCCATCACCTCCCTCGCCCTGATCACCGCCCTGCTCTCCGCGCTGTTCGTCGGATCGTTGGCGTCGGGCGGATACCGATGGGGTTTTGTCGCGCTCGCCCCGCTTCTCACCGCCGCAGTCACGGCGCTGCATGTCGTGACGCTCGCCCGTGGCGCGAATCCGCCACCGGCACTCCGCGCCTTCGTGGTCGGGTTCGCCACTGTCGCGGGCGTCGCCGCGTCGGCCGCAGCGGCGCTGCCCGGCTACGACGTGACGCAACCGGAACTGAGGCTCGGCATCGGCGCCGTGGCATCCTCGACCGTGGCGCTCGCCTTCGTCGCCGTCGCCAATCGCACGCACACCGCCGGTTGGCGTCCGCTGGTGTTCGCCGCGACGGCGGGCGCTGCCGCCGTCGCCGGCTGCGCGCTTCTCGTGCCGTTCACTGTCGCTGTGACGGCGCTGGCCACAGTGCCTGTCCGCGCGGCGAGCGCCGCCTGGAGCGTGAACGCGACCGATCGCATCGTCGACGTCGACCTGAACCTCGTCTCCGTGGTTGCCGCCCTGGCCGCCACTGTCGCGGTCGGCGCCGCGGCCGCTTACGCCGCGGGGTTGCTGCGCCAGGCGCGCGCGGTACTGGCAGCGGCGCTGGCGGCGGTCGCGATACTGAGCGTGCCGCTGCTCGCAACGCTCTGGGCGGTCGCGGCCGGCTGGTTCGCCATCGCCGCCGTCTCACTCGCCGTGCTGCTCGTGCGCCGGGGCACACGGCGCCTCCCGCTCGCGGTCGAGCTCGTGCTCGCCTCCGCCGCGATTCTGAGCGTGAGCCTCGCCTACTCGTCGTCGTGGGCGAGCACGAGCACCTGGCTCGCGGCTTCCGTCGTCACGATCGGCCTTCTCTCCGCAGCGCGGTCGCTGTTCCCGACGGCCGGTGCCACGCTCACCGAGGGCGGCATGCTGCGCTTTCGCGCGGCGCTGCTCGCGTGTGCGGTTCCCGTCGCCGTCGTCGCCGCGGTCGCCGGCGCGCACACGCTCGTGTTGACGCGGCTGCCATCCACCGACGCAACGATGGATTCGCTGCACTTCGTCATCGCTCTCGGAATCCTGTTCATCGCGGCTTCCCTCGCGTCAGGCGTCCGTGGGGTGTCCGGGCTCGACCGTGCCCTGCTCTTCGGTTCGGGCGCGCTGCTCGTGGCCGGGTGCGCGCCCGTCTCGGCCATCGTGGGCGTCATAACCGTGACCCCGACCCTGTCGCCCCGCCCGGCGACGGTGCTCGTGCTCGCTGTCGCGCTGCTCGGCTCCCTGATCTGCTGGCTCACCGTCAGGGCGGGCGCCGATCTTCCCCTCGCCCGCTCGGTCGCCGCGGTGGGCCTCGCGCCGAGCACCGTCTGGGTCATCGACTCACTCATCTCCGTGATCGATGCCGATTCGGAGGCCCGGGTGCTGGCGCCCATCGCCGCGTCACTGCTCGTCGCTGCGGCGGCACTCGTGGCGGCCACGCGCGTGGCGACGACCCCGGTGTCTCCCGCCGGTGGGCAGGGCACGGCGCCCTCCATGTCCCACTCCCGCACCATGGCCGACCTCGGAGTCGCTGCCGGCGTCTTCGGCGGCATCCTCACCCCGCTCGCGGCCGACTCCGAGTTCGCCTGGCTGTGCCTCGTGATCGCCTCCGTCACCGTGCTGATGCTCGCGATCGGCGGTCGCGGCTTCACCCGGCGCAATTCTCAGCGCAGGCACCTCGGCTGGGCGGCGCTGGCCCTCGGGGTCGCCGGCCTCTGGACCTGGCTCGGCAGCCACTCCGAAACCGCCGTCGAGCCGTACGTTCTTCCCCTAACCGGGGCGCTGCTCGCGATCGCCGCCGCCTCCGCGAGGGCGCGGCGCGCCAGGCCGACGGATGCCGCGTCCCCCGGCATTGCCCACCACCTCGTGTTGGCGGCCCTTCTCGTCACCGTGCTGCCAATCGGCGTGGCATCCCTCGACGGCTCACTCACGCGCCCCGTCGTCATAGCGGCCGTGAGCGCCGTGTTCCTCCTCACCGGCAGCGTGCCGCACGCGACGCCGCGAGCGCGTCGCTTTCTCGACGCGCTCGCGCTCGCCGGCGTCGCGGGACTCGTCCTCGTGACCGCCGGACGAGCGGCCGGAGCGGGAGACGCCCCACCGCTGGGCGGCGCGAGCCTCGACGTGTGGCTCGGCCTCGCGTTCGCCGTTCTCGTCGTCGCAGCGCTCGGGCAGGCCCGCGCGGAGCGGGCGGCCGTCTCCGTCATCGCGGCGCGGTCGCTCCTCGGCGCGGCCATGGCACTCGTTGCCGCGTTCGAGGTGCGTGCAGCCGACGACGGCGCGTTCGCCTGGGTGCGGATCGTCGTGCTCGTCGTGCTGTTCTCGGGCATCCACGTGCTCGGCGCCATCGACACACGCGTGCCGTTCGACCGCGTGACCGGTCGAATCGGACTCGGCCTGGCCGTGCTCGTGGCGCTCGTGAACGTTCGCGGCGACATTTCGCCCGGGCTCGAGTGGGTCAGCGTTCCGATCGCCGTGGCGCTCCTCACGACCGGCGCCGTTCGCCTGTCGCGCGACCCCGCGACGCGAAGCTGGCCGACTCTCGGTGCGGGCCTCGGCGTGCTCCTCGTGCTCCCCTTCATCGCCACCGTCGACGACCGGCCGCTGTGGCGACTGGTCGCGATCGGGGTGCTCGCGGTCTGCGCCCTGGTCGTCGGACTGCTGCGACGACTGCAGGCGCCATTCCTCATCGGGGCGGTTGTCGCGCTCGCGCACGGCATCGCCACCTTCTCGCCGCAAATCGTCGCCGTCTACCAGCTCACCGAGTGGTGGTGGTGGGCGGCCCCGGCCGGAATCGTCATCATCCTGCTCGGCATGCGGCTGGAACGCAGCATCGGGGCGGCGCACAGTCTCACGGCGAGCATCGGGTCACTGCGCTGAGTCATCACTGCGGCTGCGGTCAGCGGATGCCGCTGCAGATCGCGCTGCGGGGCTGCGGCCGGGCCGTCAGCGCTGCAGCCAGGCCAGCACCGCAAGCACGCGGCGGTGGTCCGTTCCCGAGTCGTCGAGCCCGAGCTTGGAGAAGATCGAGGTGACGTTCTTCTCCACCGCACCTGTGCCGATGAACAGCGTCGAGGCGATCGCGGCGTTCGTGCGCCCCTCGCCCATGAGTGCGAGCACCTCCCGCTCCCGCGGGCTGAGACGCGAGAGCGGGTCGGGCTGGCGACCGATCAACTGGGCGACGACCTCCGGGTCGAGCACCGTGCCACCGCTCGCGATGCGGGCGATGGCCTCCTCGAGCTCGTCGAGGGAGGCCACACGGTCTTTGAGCAGGTAGCCGATGCCCCCTGTGCCCGCACCGAGCAACTCCTGCGCGTAGGCGACCTCGACATACTGCGACAGGAGCAGAATACCGAGCCCCGGCATGAGCCGCCGAGCCTGTATCGCGGCGCGGACGCCCTCGTCGCGAAAGGTCGGCGGCATTCGAACATCGAGCACCGCGAGGTCGGGCGCGAGTGCCTCCAGGTCGGCGAGCAGGCTGTCAGCGTCGGGATAGGAACCGACCACCTGCACGCCCGCCTCCTCGAGCACGCGCACGAGGCCCTCCCGCAGCAGCACCGAGTCGTCGGCAACAACCACACGGAGCGACGCGAGGGAGGAAGGCGGTGCTGTCATGCTGCCAGCGTAGGGGCGGTCATACGCTCGACGGTGTGGCGATGGAACCGGGCAGCGTGATAGAGAGCGGCAGGTGCGCGGTCACGACTGTCGGTCCGCCGACGGGACTGTCGATTTCGATGGTGCCGCCGAGGCCCAAGAGGCGGTCGTCGAGCCCCGCGAGGCCGTGGCCGGCGACCACGGCGGCTCCCCCGCGGCCGTTGTCGGTCACGACGAGGTCGAGCCACGTGTCATCCGTATCGGCGACTCGACGAAGGAACACCCACACGTCGATCGCACCCGCACCCGAGTGTTTGACGGCATTGGTGATGGCTTCGCTCGCGACGAAGTAGGCGTTGCGCTCGATCTCCTGCGGCAGTTCCAGGTCGGCCGGGAGCTCGCTCGTGACCCGCACCGGCACCGCGCTGCGCACCGCGGTCGACTGCAGCGCGGCGACGAGACCGCGGTCGAGCAGAATCGGCGGTGCGAAACCTCTGGAGAGCGCGCGCAGTTCCTCGAGGGCGTCGCGGGACTGCTCCATCGCCTCGGCGATGAGCTGACGCGCCCGAGCCGGGTTCTTGTCGAGCTGGCGGTCGGCGGCCGCGAGGTCCATCTGCAGTCGCACGAGTCGCTGCTGCGGACCGTCGTGGATGTCGCGTTCGAGGCGCCGCAACGAGTGCCCCTCCGCGGAGAGCGCGGCGCCTCGCGATGCTTCGAGGCTTCCCACCTTGAGGCGCAGCGCCTCGGAGGTGAACGCTCCGAGGAGCCCACGCGCGACGATGTGGTGCAGAACGACGAGCCCGCGGGTCACAAACGGCAGCAGGGCGAGAAAGACGACGCCGAGCACGAGGTAGACGATCGAGTCCACGACGCTCCAGTCGCCCGAATCGAAACCGTTCGAGCGGCC
>JAODAY010000119.1 GCA_025463665.1 Microbacteriaceae bacterium | reverse complement strand
CGCGGGGGTCGAAGTCCGACCCGCCCTTGCCACCGCCGATGCCCTGGCCGGTGAGCGCGTTCTTGAAGACCTGCTCGAACCCGAGAAACTTTACGATTCCGAGGTTGACGCTGGGGTGAAAGCGCAGCCCGCCCTTGTACGGCCCGAGTGCCGAGTTGAATTGCACGCGGAATCCTCGATTGACCTGCACGCGCCCCGCGTCGTCCTGCCATGGCACGCGGAACATGATCTGCCGCTCCGGCTCGACCAGGCGCTCGAGCACACCGCTCTCGACATATTCGGGGTGCTGGTCGATCACCGGGGTGAGGGACTCGAGAACCTCGAGCATAGCCTGGTGAAACTCCGGCTCCCCGGCGTTTCGGGCGAGCGCCCGCTGATAGACGTCGCGGATAGCGGTGGGCAAAACGGTGTGCATGAACAACTTTCGATGCGGGGAACCGGGCACGCGGGCCTCTGGCGAAAAGGGAAACGCGTTTCAGCTTACGCGCGCGATCTGTGTATTACGCCGTCCCTCGGCGCCGGGGGCTAGGGTGAAAGCAGCAACTACGCGGGAGGTTTCTCATGGGCGAATGGTGGTACAACCACAAGACCGGCGAAGTCGAGGAGGGCAAGGTCTCCCTCGGCTCCGACCGTGACGGCCCGTTCTCCTCCCGGGAGGAGGCGGCGCACGCGCCGCAGATCGCGGCCGAACGTGCCCGCAAGTGGGCAGAGGACGAGGCGCGCGGCAACTGAGCGCCCGCGACCGGCCGGTGCCGACTGGCTATAGCCGGGCCGCGAGCGCCATCGCGTCGTACGGTGCGCGCACTTTGACGTCGTTGTCGAAGTAGACGAACACGTCACGCCCCGAAGCGCGCCACGCGCTGACCCGCGCCGCCCACTCGTCGAGTGCGGGTGCCGAATAGCCGCTCTCGTAGAGGATTTCGTCGCCGTGGAGACGCACGTAGACGAAGTCGGCTGTGACCGCGGTGAGAAACGGCCAGCGACCTGCCGTGTCGGCGACGACGGATGCCGCGGAGTACTTCTCGAGCAGCGCGAAGTACTCCGGGGTGTCGAAGCTCTCGTGGCGCACTTCGAATGCGTGCCGGAGCGGCATGTCCACACCGAAGCCGCGCTCCTCGGGCGCAGGACCGCGCGTGCTCTCCGTGGCCACGAGCGCTGCGGCATCCGAGGTGCGCGGCAGCTCGGCGAGGAAGCTCTCGAGCAGGTCGGCGTCGAAGCGGAGCGTGGGTGGCAACTGCCACAGGATGGGACCCAGTTTCGGGCCGAGATGGAACAGCCCCGAGGCGAAGAAGTTGGCGAGCGCCTCGCGCGGCTCGCGCAAGCGCTTGAGGTGGGTCACGTAACGCGGGCCCTTGACTGAGAACAAGAAGTCCTCTGGGGTCTGATCGTGCCAGGCGCGCCAACTCGAGACGCGCTGCAGCGAGTAGAACGAGCCGTTGATCTCGATCGAACTGAGCTTGCGCGAGGCGAACTCGAGCTCGTTCTTCTGGGTGAGGCCCTTGGGGTAGAAGTCACCTCGCCACGGCGCGTAGCGCCAGCCGGAGATACCGACTCGGGGCGCCGCGCCGGGCAACACGTGCTTCGCTAGCCTTCGTATTCGTGCTCCGGCGCGGGGTAGGCACCGGAGAGGATGTCGGAGACGTAGTCCCTCGTGGCATCCGCGAGAACGCCCTTGAGGTCCGCGTACTGCTTGACGAACTTGGGGATGCGCCCCGTCGTGAGTCCCGCCCAGTCCGTCCAGACGAGGAGTTGACCGTCGACGTGGGGCCCAGCACCCACACCGATGGTGGGGATGCGCAGCTCGGCCGTGACCTGCTGGGCGATGCCGGAGGGCACCATCTCGAGCACGACGGCGAAGGCGCCCGCGTCTTCGACGGCGTGGGCGTCGGCGAGGAGCGCCGCAGCGCCCTCGCCGCGACCCAGGATGATGTGCCCCCCGAGACCGTGTTCGCTCTGCGGCGTGAATCCGATGTGGGCCATCACGGGAATGCCTGCGGAGACGATGCGACGGATCTGCTCGGCGCTGCGCACCCCGCCCTCGAGTTTGACGGCGTGCGCGTGGGTCTCCTTCATGAAGCGGAACGCTGTGTGCAGGGCCTCGTCGGGGCTCGTCTCATAGGACCCGAACGGCATGTCGGCGACCACGAAAGCGCGCTTGGTCGCACCCGCGACCGCGCGCGCGAGCGGGATGAGCTCGTCGACGGTGACAGGAAGCGTCGTGTCGTGTCCGAAGACGTTGTTGCCGGCCGAGTCGCCTACGAGGAGGAAGTCGATGCCGGCCTCGTCGAAGATCGACGCGGTGAGCTGGTCATAGCTGGTGAGACCGGTGATCTTGATCCCGGTCTCCTTCGCGTTCTGGAAGTGCCTGGTACGAACCCGTTTGACTGCCTGCTCTGCCATGGGTCGAGTGTAGCGCCGGGTCAGTAGGAGAAGATCGGCTGAAAACGCACAGTGTCCAGGATCAGGAGGACGCTGATGACGACCAGGGTGGCGTACCCGCACGTGAGTGCCTGGGCGGCGGACGCCCGCAGTCGCACGGTGCCGAGCAGTCCCACGATCCAGAGGAAGGGGAGCACGAAACCGAGAGCGAGGTCGACGATGACCGGCTCGCCGGTGAAGCCGAAGAAGACGAGGTGGAGCGCGGTGTAGAAAACGACGGGGACAAGGATGAGCGCGAAGCAGAGGTACATCGCGACCCACGGGCCTCGGCGGCTCGCCCGCGCCCGCGAATTGTTTCTGGCCATTGGGATAGCGTACGGCCCCGCGATGTGCATGGCCTCACCGCCCTTCATTC
Organism: Microbacteriaceae bacterium; assembly: GCA_025463665.1. Classification (GTDB taxonomy): domain Bacteria; phylum Actinomycetota; class Actinomycetes; order Actinomycetales; family Microbacteriaceae; genus Conyzicola. The sequence continues at coordinate 407 of JAODAY010000119.1, read as the reverse complement.
AGGGGTTCGTCCGCCGAAGCCCGCAGCTGCCTTGTCGAGGGGTGACAAGCGGAGATGAGGCGTAGACAGTAACCTTGGAGCGAGGGACCGAGCGTCCCCACGACCCCCAGAGGAGCCGGATGGACAAGCAGCGGGACTTCGTTCTTCGAACCATTGAAGAACGAGGCATCAAGTTCATTCGCCTATGGTTCACCGACGTGGTCGGCACGCTCAAGAGCGTCGCGATCGCGCCAGCGGAGGTCGAAGGGGCTTTCGCCGAGGGACTCGGCTTCGACGGTTCGGCGATTGAGGGATTCACTCGCGCCTATGAGGCCGACATGCTCGCCCAGCCCGACCCGACGACGTTCCAGATCCTGCCCTGGCGCGGCGAGATCGACCCGACAGCCCGCATGTTCTGCGACATCACG
>JAODAY010000075.1 GCA_025463665.1 Microbacteriaceae bacterium | reverse complement strand
CGGCGCTCATCGCCGTCATTTCGCTCCTGGTCGTGATCGGCATCAGCAGGAGCCGGGTGCGCCTCGCGCAGCCCGGCCTCCACCGCGCCGCTCGGGACGAGCAACTCTCCGGCATGCGCGAGCGCTTCGAGGAGCAGGCGGCCGCCATGGTGCACGACACGATCCTGAACCATCTCGCGGCCATCGCGAGTGCGCCCGACGGCCCGCTCACGCCGAAGGCCGCCGCCCGCATCGAGAGCGACATCGAGGAACTCGTCGGCGGGGAGTGGCTGCTGACGCCCGATCGCGCGGATCCTTTCGCCGTGCAGGTCCCGGCCACGGGCAAGCTGCTGCGCGCGATCGACGAGGCGCGTGAGCTGGGTCTCGTCGTGCATTTCAGTGGCGACGCCTCGGCCACCGCGAGGCTGGATCCCGCCCGCGAGGCCGCCCTGGGACTCGCTGTCAAACAGTGCCTCGTGAACGTCGTGACACACGCGGGCACCGATCGCGCCGAGGTGGTCATCTACGGCTCCGGCGACGAGGTGACGGTGATGGTCATCGATGACGGCCGCGGGTTCAGCGAACGCGAGACGAGCGTGGACAGGCTGGGGCTGCGCCAGTCGGTGCGCCGTCGCATCGAAGGTGTGGGCGGGGCGGTGCAGGTGTGGTCGACACCGGGCACCGGTACATCCGTTCTCATTCGCGTGCCGGCGACCGACGAGGCCAGAACCGAGCCAGCCCAGTGACGCTGCAGGAACGCACCCTCCAACGACGCGATCCCCTGGCCGCGGTCGTCGGGCGACCGACGAGCTACGTCGCCGCCGTCGGAATTCCGCTGTACGCCATCGTGATGACGTGGGCCGCCCGCGACGACATCGCCAACCCCCTCCTGGCGGTCCTCGCGATCGGCATGTGCGTCGCGAGTGGCATCATCCTCCTCCACGAGTCGAGCCCGCTGCGCGCGCCCATGCGCCGCCGGGTGCTCGTGTCGATCATGCTGCCCGCGCTCGGGGCGCTCGTGCTGAGTGCGGCATCGACCTGGTCGCAGAACGACTATCTCGGCGATGACTGGGCGGGGCCGGCGAGCGGGCTCTATCTCGTGGCCCTCGCGCCGTACCGGCCGGCGAAGGAGATTGTCATCGCCGGGGTGATCACCGCGGCGGTCGCCGGCGCGGTCGCAAGCGTCGAGCTCGGTTTCTTCGTCTCGGTTGGTCTGGATGCCGCGTTCCTCATCGTCGCGGTGACCCCCGTACTCGCACTGGCTCTCGGGTCGGCCGCGTTCACTGATGTGCTCGTGCGCAGCCTCGACCGGTGGGGCGTGCGGGCGCGCAGTTCGTTCACCACCATGCTCGACGAGCGCAATGAATCCATCGCGCGCTCGGTGCAGCAGGACCGGGTGACGATCATCAACAAGGAGATCGTGCCCTTTCTCGCAGCGCTCGTAGACGGCGCGCCGGTGACCGACGAGGTGCGAAACAGGGCACGCACGATCGCGGAGCACGCCCGGCTGGTCATGGCCGCCGAAGCGAACCTGACCTGGCTTCAGAGGGTCGCAGAGGGGTCCGGCCGCGCCGACCCGGCGACGATGGGCGTGGTGCGTGCGACTGTGCATGACGAGTCCCGGCTCGCCCTGCACATGACAACGGACGAACGCACCGCCGTGCGTGCCTTCCTCTCCGCGGTCAACGCTCACGTGTCGTTCATCCCCCGCAATTCCAGCATCGCGATAGTGGGGGATCGGGGCCGATGTCTCGTCGAGCTGCGCGTGGCGATGGAGTCAGCGGACCGTGCACTGCACGGAGAATTGGCGCCATATCTCGCCGTGCTGCGGGTCGTCTTCAGCGACCTCGAACTCGACAACGGGGACGCCCACCTGACACTAAGGTTTTCTTATGAACAACGCTGAGGTTAACCCGAACAGCGGCGGCGCGTCTGGACCCATTTCTCCTGACTCCACCCGGGTGCGACTCGCGATACTCGACGACCACGAAGTGCTGCTGGACAGCCTCAGCAGCTGGATCTTCGCCAACGCGCCCGATTTCGATCTCGTGCTCACGGCGAGCAGCTGGCTCGAGCTCGTGCACAGCGACAACGTCCCCACCGACCTCGTCTTCCTCGACTTCCAGGTGCAGGAGCCGGTCTCCATCGAAGCCCGTGTGCGCACGTGCCGGGCGGCCGGCGCGAAGGTCATCATCCTGACCAGCCTCGACAGCCCGGAGTCGCAGGCCCGCGCGCTCGCTGCGGGTGCCGCCGGCTTCCTCTCGAAGACGCTGCCCATGCGCGACGTAATGGACGCCGCTCGCGACATCATGGGCGTACAGGGCAACGCCGTGGTGCAGCGCGACTGGCGCCCGCTCCCCGTCGGGGCGACCAGTCAGACGCGTCCGAAGCTCAGCGGCGGCGAGATGGAAGCCCTACGGTTGTACGCCTCCGGGTGCAGCACCGTCGAGGTGGCGAGCGAGATGAACGTCAAGTATGAGACGGCGAAGACCTATCTGCGTCGGGTACGCGAGAAATACGCGAAGGTCAACCGACCCGCGAGCAAAAAGGCGGAGCTCATCCGTCGTGCAGCAGAAGATGGGTACCTGCTCTAGATGTCAAAACTGTATTTCCGCTATGGGGCCATGAACAGCGGCAAGAGCACGGCGCTTCTGCAGGCCGCCTACAACTACGAGGAGCGCGGGCAGCAGGTGTTGCTCACTAAGCCCCTCATCGACACGAAGGGCGATCAGGCGATCGTGTCGCGGCTCGGTGTCAGCCGCGACGTGGACTTCACAGTCGGCCCCGACGAAGACATCTACACCGCGTTCGCCACCGAACGAGCCCGGGTGCTCGGCGCTACGGGTCTCGACGTGAGCTGCTTGCTCGTCGACGAAGCGCAGTTCCTCAGCGAGGCCCAGGTCGACGACCTGCTGCGCATCGCCATCCTCGAGGGTGTCCCCGTCCTGGCATACGGCATCCGTACCGATTTTCAAACGATCGCGTTTCCCGGTAGTCGGAGGTTGCTCGAGATCGCGCACTCGATCGAAGAGCTCAAGACGATCTGCCGCTGCGGTCGTAAGGCCGTATTCAACGCGCGCACCATCAACGGTCGTTTCATTTTCGACGGCGACCAGGTGGCGATCGACACGGCGAGCACCCCCGCGACGGGCGTCCACGTCGCCGAGCAGGTTGTCGGCTACGACTCACTGTGCGGCGCGTGCTACCTCGAGGAGAGCGACGGCGTGCTCAACAACGGCCGACGGTCACGCGACGAGGCGATGTACACGCCCGAGCCCGACTCCGACTTCGCGTAGACGCCTGCCCGCACCGTCGCCGGTTAAAGCACACAGGGCAACATCCTTGCGGATGTTGCCCTGTGTCTGTGTCGGGGTAGCGGGATTCGAACCCACGACCTCTTCGTCCCGAACGAAGCGCGCTACCAAGCTGCGCCACACCCCGATCTTCCCACTGCGAGCAACGGGAACCTATCAAG
>JAODAY010000269.1 GCA_025463665.1 Microbacteriaceae bacterium | reverse complement strand
ACCGCCGACAACATCAAGACCTTCCGCACGTAGATCAAGGAGTTGTCGATCGAGCAGGGCGACTACGCGACGTTCATGCCGAAGCCGATGACCGGTCACCCCGGAAGCGGAATGCACACCCACATGTCGCTGTTCGAGGGCGACTCCAACGCGTTCTACGACCCGAGCGGGCACTACCAGCTCTCGAGAATCGGCCGCCAGTTCGTCGCGGGCCTGCTCAAGCACGCCCCGGAGATCACCGCCGTAACGAACCAGTTCGTGAACAGCTACAAGCGGCTCTGGGGCGGCGACGAGGCGCCGAGCTTCGTCACATGGGGTCACAACAACCGTTCCGCACTCGTGCGAGTGCCCTTGTACAAGCCGAACAAGGGCCAGAGCGCCCGCGTCGAATACCGCGCGATCGACTCGGCCGCGAACCCCTACCTCGCCTACTCGCTGCTCCTCGCCGCCGGGCTCAAGGGAATCGAAGAGGGCTACGAGCTGCCGCCGGAGGCGGAGGACAACGTGTGGGAGCTCAGCGACGCCGAGCGCCGCGCTCTCGGCTACAACCAGCTGCCGGCCAGCCTCGACCACGCGGTCTCCCTCATGGAGGACTCCGAGCTCGTCGCGGAGACGCTCGGCGAGCAGGTCTTCAACTATGTTCTGCTCAACAAGCGTCAGGAATGGCAGGCATACCGGGCACAGGTGACCCCGTATGAACTGGAGAGCAACCTCGAACTCCTCTGACTCGTAAGCGATTGCGGTAATCCATGCGCCACCAGACGACGCTGACCGACCTGGCCCGGGTCGGCTTCACCGATCTCGAGACCGCTCGCGAGCGGCTGGCGGAGATCGACGAGCTGACGGTGCCGTGGTTCGCCAACGCGGCCGACCCCGACCAGGCGCTGCTGCTCCTGACGCGGCTGCGGGAGAACGCGCCGGGCGAGACCGCCGCCGTCATGGCGGATGCCGCGGCCGGCGCCCGGCTCGTGCGGGTGCTGGGCGCGTCATCCGGTCTGGGCGAATTCTTCCTGCGCCGCCCGAGCGAGCTCGACGCGCTGCTGCAGCCGATACGCACTCCGCCAGGGGCGAGCGACTACGCGGCCGACCTCATCGCCGCGATCGCGGGCCTCGACGCTGACTCCGCAGTCACGGCCCTGCGCGTGCGCTACCGCAGGCACCTCGCGCAGCTGACCGCTTGGGACCTCGAACAGCACGATCCCCTCGCGGCCGTCTCGATAGTCGCGACCGGGCTGGCCGACCTCGCGGGCGCCGCGCTCGACGCCGCGCTCGCCATCGCGAGAACGATCGTGCGGTTTCCCGCGGCCGACGTGGCGGCGACGAGACTCGCCATCATCGGCATGGGCAAGGCCGGAGCCGGGGAGCTCAACTACGTGAGCGACGTCGACGTCATCTTTGTGGCCGAGGCCGCCGACGGCCTCGCCAGCGACCGGGCGGTCGAGATCGCGACCCGCCTCGCCATGGAGACGATGCGGGGCATCCACGAGTCGTCATTCGAACCGGAGCTGTGGGAGGTCGACGCGAACCTCAGGCCGGAGGGCAAGGACGGTGCCCTCGTGCGCACCCTCGAGTCGCATGTGGCGTACTACGAGCGCTGGGCGAAGAGCTGGGAGTTCCAGGCGCTGCTGAAGGCGCGACCGCTCGCGGGCGACCCCGAACTCGGCGGGCGTTACGCAGAGGCGATCGCCCCGATGGTCTGGTCGAGCGCGAGCCGGGAGAACTTCGTCGGGTCGGTGCAGCGCATGCGCGAGCGCGTCACCTCGAACATTCCGTCGGCCGAGCTCGATGTTCAGCTCAAGCTCGGCCCGGGCGGCCTGCGCGACGTCGAGTTCACGATCCAGCTGTTGCAACTCGTGCACGGCCAGTCCGACGACGCGGTGCGCCACAAGGGCACGCTTCCCGCTCTCGCCGCCCTCGCCGACCAGGGGTACATCGGTCGCGTCGAGGCGGCGGAGTTCTCCCGCGACTATCGCTTCCTGCGGCTGCTCGAACACCGCCTGCAGCTGTCGAAGCTGCGCCGCACTCACATCATGCCCACCGAACCGGAGGCCCTGCGTGTGCTCGCGCGGGCGAGCGGGGTCTCGCCGAGCGGAACGGCCCTCGTCGAGCAGTGGCGCCGCACCAAGAACGCCGTGCGCGGGCTGCACGAGCGCCTGTTCTATCGCCCGCTGCTGTCGGCCGTCGCCGCCCTGCCCGAGGAGGGGCTGGCCCTCTCGAGCGAGCAGGCCGCGGCCCGGCTCGCCGCGATCGGCTTCCTCGACTCGAAAGGAGCGTTGCGTCACATCGCAGCGCTCACCGGCGGTGTCTCGCGGCGCGCGACCATCCAGCGCAACTTGCTGCCCGTCATGCTGCAGTGGTTTTCCGAGGGGTCCGACCCGGATCACGGACTGCTTGCCTTCCGTCGCCTGAGCGACGCGCTGGGGGAGGCGTACTGGTTCCTGCGCATGCTGCGCGACTCGTCGGCCGCCGCGCAGCGACTCACGACGGTGCTCTCCGGGTCACGCTTCGTGAGCGACCTCTTCGAGCGCATCCCCGAGGCCGCGGCGTGGCTCGAGAGCGACGCCGAGCTGCGTCCGCGGCCAACGGCGGTGCTGCTCGACGAGGCACGCGCGACGGTGTCGAGGCATGGCGGCAACGCCGAGGGCGCGTCGCTTGTGCTGCGCACCGCGCGGCGCCGCGAGATCCTGCGGCTCGCTATGGGCAGCATCCTCGGCACGATCAGCGTCGGTGAACTCGGCCGCGGACTCGCCGACGTAACGACCGCCCTGCTGACCGGTGTGCTCGCCATCGCGCACCCGGCAGACGACGGGATCGAATTCGCCATCATCGCGATGGGACGCTACGGGGGAGCGGAGCTCGGCTTCGGCTCCGACGCCGACGTGATGTACGTGTACCGGGTGGCTGGCGCCACCGACCAGGAGGCGGGCTCGCGCGCCCAGGCGATCGTGCGCACGCTGTCGCGGTTGACCGAAGACCTGCGCACGCCGCTCGACCTCGACATCGACCTGCGGCCGGAGGGGAAGAACGGCGCGGTCGTGCGCTCACTCGACTCCTACCGTGCCTACTACGCCCGGTGGTCTCTCACCTGGGAGGCGCAGGCGCTGCTGCGGGCGCGCGGTGTCGCGGGCGACGCGGCGCTGGTGCGGGACTTCGAGACCCTCGCCGACGAGGTGCGCTTCCCCGACGCGATCTCCGAGCAGGCGGTGCGCGAGGTGAAGCGCATCAAGGCGAGGGTTGAGTCGGAGCGGCTGCCCCAGGCGGCGGACCCCTCCCGGCACCTCAAGCTCGGCCGCGGATCGCTGAGCGACGTCGAGTGGTTCGTGCAGCTGCTGCAGCTCACGAACGGCGCGAAGATGCCGGGCCTGCGCACCACGTCGACGCTCAACGCACTGCAGGCGGCGGTCGACGAGCAGCTCGTCTCGCCCGAAGAGGCCGAGAAGCTCCGGGATGCCTGGGTGCTGGCGTCACGCGCCCGCAGCGCCATCACCCTCTGGAGCTCGAAGACCTCCGACGTGCTGCCCAACGACCGCCAGCAGCTCGAGGGAATCGCTCGCCTGCTCGAGTACCCGCCCGGATCCGCGTCTGAGCTCGAGGAGGACTACCTGCGCACCACGCGTCTCGCCCGGCACGTGTTCGAGCGGGAGTTCTACGGAAATCCCACGGGGACCAAGCCGGCCTTCGGCTGAGGCATCCGTCGGGTGCGGCGGCGGGGGCCCGCGTCGGCACCCGGATACGACGAAGGCCGCACCCGTGCGGGTGCGGCCTCCGGCATGCGCGCGGCTAGACGCCGTGCCGGCCAAGTGCCGTGCCTAGACCCCGTAGTACAGCTCGTACTCGAAGGGCGTCGGGCGCTGGGCCGCCGGGATGATCTCCTTGTCGCGCTTGTACGCGATCCAGGTCTCGATGAGGTCTTCGGTGAAGACTCCGCCGGCGGTGAGGAACTCGTTGTCGGCCTCGAGCGCGCGCAGGGCCTCCTCGAGTGACGCGGGAACCTGCGGGATGTTCTTCGCCTCCTCGGGGGGAAGCTCGTACAGGTCCTTGTCGACGGGCTCGTGCGGTTCGATCTTGTTCTTGATTCCGTCGAGGCCGGCCATCAGCTGTGCCGCGAAGGCGAGGTACGGGTTGCTCGACGCATCCGGCGCGCGGAACTCGATGCGCTTCGCCTTCGGGTTCGTGCCGGTGATCGGGATGCGGATCGACGCCGAACGGTTGCCGGCCGAGTAGACCAGGTTCACCGGCGCTTCGAATCCGGGGATCAGGCGACGGTACGAGTTGAGCGTCGGGTTGGTGAACGCGAGCACAGCCGGAGCGTGCTTGAGCAGTCCGCCGATGTACCAGCGCGCGATGTCACTGAGTCCGCCGTAGCCGGACTCGTCGTAGAAGAGCGGCGTCGA
>JAODAY010000266.1 GCA_025463665.1 Microbacteriaceae bacterium | reverse complement strand
CATGAGACGTGTGGAACGTCTCGAGGTTATGTAGAAGCTGCGCGGTATCGACCGCGACGCTCGAACGAAACGCTCGACCGAAGGTCTTGCGTTTCACTGAGGCCTCTACGCACTGAACCGTGGGATGCACCCACGCACCTCGACCGGGAAGAGTCGCCGACGAATCGACGACAACGACACCGTCACGCACAACCACCCTCAACAAGGAGGACCGGTCAGCGCGCGCTCGGCAGCCGAGGCAAGTTCTAACGGGTTCCATACTACCCCCTGAGCGGGCTCCGAGCTTGTGATCGGGCGACGAGCCTGTCGGCGAGCTACTTGTCCTCAAGGATGGAGTCAGGCTGAATGTCGATCCGGGCGCCGGTGAGCTTGGCCGCGAGACGCGCGTTCTGACCTTCCTTGCCGATCGCGAGCGACAGCTGGTAGTCGGGCACGAGTGCCCGTACGGCCTTGGTGGCCTCGTCGATGACGAAGGCGCTCGTGACCCGGGCGGGCGAGAGTGCGTTCGCCACGAAGGTGGAGAGGTTCTCCGAGTAGTCGACGATGTCGATCTTCTCCTCGTTGAGCTCGGCGGAGACGGCGCGCACGCGCTGTCCGAGCTCGCCGATGCACGAGCCTTTCGCGTTGATGCCCGCCTCCGTCGCGCGCACGGCCATCTTGGTGCGGTGGCCCGCCTCGCGCGCGAGGGAGGTGATCTCGACCAGGCCGCTGGCGATTTCGGGAACCTCGAGGGCGAAAAGCTTGCGCACGAGCGCGGGATGGGTGCGGCTTACGGTGATCTGCGGACCCTTGGCACCCCTGGCCACGCTCGTGACGTAGACGCGGAGGCGGCTGCCGTGCTTGTAGACCTCGCTCGGCACCTGCTCTTCGGGAGGCAGGATCGCCTCGATCGACCCGAGGTCGACGTGGATCATGCGGGGATTGGGGCCCTGCTGGATGACGCCTGCGACGATGTCGCCCTCGCGGCCTTTGAACTCGCCGAGGATGTGCTCGTCGGCGATGTCGCGCAGTCGCTGGTTGATGACCTGCTTCGCGGCGAAAGCAGCGATGCGCCCGAAGTCGCTCGGGCTGTCCTCCGCTTCGCCGATGACGTTGCCGTCGTCGTCACGCTCGGAGATGAAGACGCTCACGTGACCGGTCTTGCGGTCGAGATGCACTCGGGCACCGGAGGGCACGCCCTCGCCCGGCTTCTGCTCACTCTCGCCGGAGTGCTAGAGGTAGGCCGTGAGAATGGCCTGCTCGATGATGTGTACGAGTTCCTCGAACGGAATTTCGCGCTCGCGCTCCATGAGACGCAGCACGCTCAGATCGATGTCCACTGAGGGCCTCCACTATTCAAGTATTTATTAGGTTCGCACGATGGCGCGAATACCTTTATCTACGGTACCCGAGCCGACGCGCCTCGGGCTACCAAGCGGTCACCATGGTTTCTCGGTGTAGCCCGATTGCCCGCCGTCGCCACGCTCGAAGGCATCGTCCTCAGCTTTTTCTTCCGCGCCCTGCTGCTCCTGCTGGCCGAGCTCGTCGAGCTGCTGCTCCCTGTTGGTCTCAGGGTTCGCGCCGCCCTGTGACTCCGCGATGTCGCGCAGGCGCTTCGCTGCCTCGATCTTGGCGTCGAGGCGGGCGTCCGCGGCATCCAGGTCTTCACCGGACTGTTCTGGGGGCACGCACTCGTCACCCTCCTGAATGACGGCCTTCGCCGCCTCGTAGAGGAGAACCGCACCCTGGTAGTACCCGCCCGCGACGTAGACGTCGCCGAGGCGCTCCCAACTGAGCGCGAGGTTCACGCGAACCTCGCACTGCCTGGACGCGGGTGCCAGTTCGAGGGCGTGCTCGAGGTCGTCGATGGCGTCTGTGTACTTCTCCTGCGCCGCGTAGGCGTTGCCGCGATTGAACCACGGAATGTACGGCTCGAAGAAGGTCTCGTCGAGCAGCGTGGTCGACTGCTCGGCGCTCTCCTCGAAGCGGGCGTCGTCGAACAGCGACAAGGCGACCTGGTTACCCAGCGAGAGCCCCATGAGCCGCATCGCGAGCAGGAGAAGCGCGATAACGAGGGGCAGCGTCGCGGCAAGCAGGAGAAGTCGGCGGCGTCGACGGCGCCTGTTGGTGTTGAGTCGGTCGTCCAAGTCGGTCACGGGGTCCCCCGTCCTCGGAGTCGTCCGACCGCCGGAGGTGCTGCCACCACGTAACCCGCGGCCCGCCGTGCCGTGGTCGGCCGTGCCGTCAGCGGGCGCAGCTCGGCGAGTGCCCCGGCGAGGCCGAGCAGTTCGAGGAGGGCGAGCGCGCCGAGCACCGCAGCGGGTATCCAGTAGAACTCGGTGGCGACCCCGGATGCCACATCGCCGACGACGACCTCGCCGACATCGAACGCGCCGAGCACCGGGTCGATCGCCTCTCGGGCGTCGCGGTGCACGTACGGCACCCCGAGCTCGCCTGCCACCTTCGCGAGCCGTGTCTCGTCGATGCGGGAGATCGCGGGTGACGCGTCTGCCGAGGCGGTGGAACCGAAGTCGAGAATGTACTCCTCGGTGCCGTCCGGGTCGACGAAGCCGGAGTACGACAGCATCCTGCCGCCCTCGCCGGTGCCGTAGCCGAGCACCGCTCCCCCGTCGAGGTACGGCGCGAGCGGGGCGAAAGAGCCGGGCTCGGTGCTCGCCGTCTGCTCCCCGTCGCCGAGATAGAACAGCACGCGTTCCTGGTCGGGGCTCGCCTCCTCCGCCTCCGCGAGCAACTCGGTGAGCCGCGCGACGGGTTCGTCGATGCTGCTGCCCTGGGAGTAGGCGGTGATCTCCTGCGTGAGCACGTCACTGGCCGAGACGAGGGCCGTGGCATCCGAGGTCAGGGGAACCCGCTGCACGACGGCGGCGTCGAAGGTCACGAGGGAGAAGCTCGCGCCGCGCAGCTGCTCGGCCATCGCGCGAATGTCGGCCTTGACGCCGTCGAGTCGCGGCGCGCCGCTCGCCCAGTCCTCCGCGGCCATGCTGCTCGTCGTGTCGGCGACGATGTAGACCTCGAGCCCGCCTGAGGCGCTCGGCGTGTCTGCGGCGGGGGCGGGGATCACGGGGCGCAGGGCGACAAGGCAGAGCATGAGCACGCCGACGAGCCGGAGCGCCCAGCCGAGGCGGGCGCGCAGCGTCGGTGCGCGCACTCCGCGCCAGGCCACGAATGCGATGAGGAGCAGAGTGACGAGGAGGAGCACGCCGACGGGCGCGACGGGGTCGATGGTCATCGGCGCAGCCTCCACCCGAGCACGAGCGATCCGCACAGGCTGAGGAAGGCGAGCAGCACGAAGGGCTCGGGACGGTCGCTGAGCACGAGTTCGGGCTCGCCCTCCATGGTCGCGGCCTGCTGGGCGGTGATCTCGTCGACGATCGCGGGTATGGTCTCGGGGTCGTCGAGCGAGAAGTAGGCGCCGCCGGTCTGTTCGACGACGGTTCTGAACTCCGTCGCGAGGTTCGCGAGGTAGGACTTCGCCGCGGTGTCGCCCGGGTTGATGCCGTAGACAAGCACGCCCTTGTCTCTCGCCAGCGCGCCCGCCTCTGGCAGCGTGAAGATCGGGTCGCCCGCGACGAGGTTGTCGGTGACGAGGATCACCGAACGGCTGCGCTCGACCTCGGGGGTGTCAAAACGCACGGCGCAGGAGGCCAGACCGTCGCCGACGAGCGAGGACCCGTCGCCGAACAGGGTGCCGCTGTAGTAGTCGGCCGTCTCGGAATCGAATTCGGCGCTCAACTCGGCGAACTGGCGGGAGATGTAGCCGTAGTCGCTCGTGAGCGGAAACCGCGTGACGGCGGAGGCATTGAAGATGACGAGGCTGATGCGCTCCCCCGTGAATTGTTCGGCGAGTTCACCGAAAACCTCGAGCACCTCCTTGTCGTAGTCGACCATCGAGCCCGAGATGTCGAGGCACAGCACGATGTCGCGGTTCTTGAGGTCCGGTTGAACGGATGCCACGGCCGCCGGCCGCGCGCTGAGCGCGACCGCGGCGACCAGCAGCAGCACGAGACACGCCGCGAAGCCCGCGAGCAGGAGCCGGTAACGGCGCAGCGCCCTCGCGTAACCGGGTAGCGCCGTGAGCCGGTCGCGGTGGGCGATCGGCAGCGACGAGTCGGGCGCACGGAGGCGGGCCTTCGCGCGCCTGCGCAAAACGATCACCACCGTCACGACCACGACCGCCATGACGACAAGCCAGACGAGCGGCGCCCACCAGAAGATCAGTTCCACGTGCGCACCAGCTCCTGCGCCCGGGCGATCGCGGCCTCGACGCTGCCCCGCTCGTCTCCGCTGAAAGCGCCGGGGTACAGGGTGCCGACTGTCTCGGCGAGCGTGCGGTGCGGCGTGTGCCGCAGGTCTTCGAGCGTCATGAACTGTGCCCTGACGCCGCGCGACTCCGCCGCAAAGGTGCGCACGAGAGCGCTCAGTTCGTGGTGGGCGCCGCTGAAGCTGACCTGCCCGGTGGAGTACCTGCGGCCGACATCGTCGATGCGGGCGACGTAGGTGTCACGCGCAGTCTCGGTGAGGGCCGGCATGCCGTCGACGATCATCGGCGGCCGCCGCGTGGCCCTGGTGCTGAAGAAGAGCACGAGGTACCAGGCGAGGATGAGGATGAGGATGCCCGCCCCGAGCAGGAACCAGAGCGGCGAGTACTGCACGGGCGGGTAGAAGCTCTCACCTCCTGGCATGGCGATGCACCTCCAGCAGGCGGAAGAGGCCGGGCACCACGTCGGACAGCGAGCTCACGCGCCTGCTGCTCACGGCGAAGCTGTCGAAGACGTCGGCCGACCGGGCGGCGCTCGCACGCACCGCCGCGGCGAATTCGGCCCTCAGCGCCGGGCTCTCCCGCAGGAACGCGGGAATCGGCGCTGCGTCGTGAACGTCGTGCATGTCGGAGCCGCTCCACTCCGGCCGCATTATGTCCGCGTCGCCGATGCGCAACCAGAGCAGTTCGTGCTGCACGCACAGTCGTCTCACGAGGCGCTGCTCCGGCTCGCTGAGCTCACGGTCGTCGGCGATCACAAACACGATCATGCGCCGCCGGAACGCCTTCGCGGCGTATTCCAATTGCTTTGTCAGGTCGCTCGCCGCGGCATCCGTCGTCGTGTTCCTGTCGATGCGCTGCAGCATGCGTTCGAGGTGCGGCTCTGTCGATTCCGGGCGCACGAAGACCGTGTGCTCGGCGTCGCCGGCGACGAGGGCCACGCGGTCGCCGTGCCTGATCGCGAGATACCCGATCGTGCCGGCGGCGAGCACCGCGAGGTCGCGTTTGGTGTCGCCATGCTCGGCGAGGGCCGCCATGTTGCGGCCCGTGTCGGCGATCACGAGGATCGTGTGCTTGCGCGAGGCGATGAAGCGCTTCGTCATCGGCACGCCGAGTCGCGCGGTCGCCTTCCAGTCGATGTCGCGCACCTCGTCGCCGGCGATGTAGGGGCGCAGGTCATCGAACTCCATGCTGCGCCCGTGGAAGACGGAGGTGTACTCCCCCTCCAGGAGTCCGCGCACCCTCCGGTGGGCGCGGATCGAGAGGGTTGTCTTGACGCGACGCAGCAGGCTCGTCACGACCAGAGTCCTATGGCGCCTGCACGGCGTCGAACACCGCGTCGATGATCGTCTCGGGTGCGATGTTGTCGGCTATCGCCTCGAAATTCAGGATGATGCGGTGCCGCAGAACGACGTGTCGCAGGGCCTTGACGTCCTCAGGCAGCACGTGGTCCCGGCCGCTCAGCAGCGCGAGGGCCCTGGCCGCCTTGCTGAACGCGATGCTCGCGCGCGGGCTCGCGCCGTACTCGATGCACGAGCCGAGCTCGGCGCCGATGTACTTCTCGGCGTGCCGGGTGATGTACACGGCCGACACGATGTAGTTCGTGATCGAGTCGTCGACGAACACACGGCGGGTGATCGACTGCAGAAAGAGCACGTCGTCGATCGTGACCGTGGGCGGCGCGACATCCTCGTGCTCGCCTTCGTCGGGGAGGTCGAAGACCCCGGCCTCGAGCCGGGCCAGAATCTCAATCTCCTCGGCGAACTCGGGGTAGTCGAGCACCTCCTTGAGAAGGAAGCGATCGAGCTGCGCCTCGGGCAGGTGGTAGGTGCCCTCCTGCTCGATGGGGTTCTGCGTCGCGAGCACCAGAAACGGGTGCGGCAGCGAGAAGATCTCGCCGCCGATCGTCGTCTGGCGCTCCTGCATCGCCTCGAGCATCGCGCTCTGCGTCTTAGCGCTCGAGCGGTTGATCTCGTCGAGCAGCACGAAGTTGGCGTGCACCGGCCCGAGCTGGGTGGTGAACGCCTGGTTCGTGTAGTCGAAGACCTGGCTGCCGATGATGTCGCTCGGCAGCAGGTCGGGCGTGCACTGGATGCGCTTGAAGCTCGCGCTCACGGCGTCGGCGAGGGCCTTGGCGGCCGTCGTCTTGGCGAGCCCCGGCACGCTCTCGAGCAGGATGTGCCCGCCGGTCATCAGGGCGATGAGCAGGCTCGACCGGAGACCGGACTGGCCGACCACCGTGTGGCCGTACGAGGTCGTGACGGTCTTCATAATTCCGCTCGCCCGCTCCAACTCGGCCGCCGTGATGCGGGTGCTCATGCCGTGAGAACCCCGATCAGGTCGGCCACCGCGTACGGCGTGCGCTCGTTGGTGCGGCGGTCCCACAGTTCAACGTTGCCGTCCACGGCGCCGCGCCCGACGATCACGATGACGGGAACGCCGAGGAGCTCCGCGTCTCCGAACTTCACTCCGGGCGAGACCTTGAGGCGGTCGTCGAAGAGCACGTCCCTGCCGCCGGCCTCGAGCGATGCCACGAGTGCTTCGGCGGTCTCCCAGACGACGGGCTCCTTGCCGGCCGCGACCACGTGCACGTCGAAGGGGCTCACGTTGGCGGGCCAGAGCAGGCCCTTGCCGTCGTTCGTGCTCTCGGCGATGACCGCCATGATGCGCGTGATGCCGACGCCGTACGAACCCATCGTCACGGTGACGAGCTTGCCGTTCTCATCGAGCACCTTGAGGCCGAGTGCGTCCGCGTACTTGCGCCCGAGCTGGAACACGTGGCCGATCTCCATGCCGCGGGCGAGCTCGACAGGGCCGGAGCCGTCGGGCGCGGGGTCGCCCGCGCGCACGTCGGAGGCTTCGACGAAGCCGTCGCCGGTGAAGTCGCGGCCGGCGACGAGACCGAGCACGTGCTTCTCGTCGATGTTCGCGCCCGTGATCCACTGGGTGCCGTCGACGATGCGGGGGTCGAGCAGGTAACGGATGCCCGATGCCGACTCTTCGCCGAGAATGGGCCCGAGCGGCGACCACGGCCCGATGTAGCCCTTGACGAGGTCGGGGTTCCTGGCGAAGTCCGCCTCACCCGCGGCCTCGACCTCTGCGGGAGCGAAGGCGACCTCGACGCGCTTGAGGTCGACGTCGCGGTCGCCGGGGAGACCGATGACCACGAGTTCGCGCTCGCCGTCGAGATGGCGGAGGGCGAGCACGACGTTCTTGAGCGTGTCGGCCGCGGTCCACTCCCGGTCGGGGCGCGGCTGCTCGGCGTTCGCGAGGTCGACGAGAGTCTGGATGGTCGGGGTGTCGGGCGAGTCGAACACCGTCGCCTGCGGCAGCTCGTCGAAAGGCAGCGTCTCGGGCACGACTGTCTCGAACGCCTCGACGTTGGCGGTGTAGCCGCCGGCGGAGCGTACGAAGGTGTCTTCTCCCGCGGCCATCGGGTGCAGGAACTCCTCGGAGCGGGATCCGCCCATCGCGCCGGCATCGGCCTTGACGATCGCGTACTCGAGACCGAGGCGCGTGAAGATGCGCTCATAGGCGTCGCGCTGCTTCTGGTAGCTGAGGTCGAGACCGGCGTCGGTGTAGTCGAAGCTGTACGCGTCCTTCATCGTGAACTCGCGACCTCGCAGCAGCCCGCCGCGCGAGCGCGCCTCGTCGCGGTACTTGTCCTGGATCTGGTAGATCGACAGCGGCAGGTCCTTGTATGAGCTGTAGAGGTCCTTGACGAGGAGCGTGAAGACCTCCTCGTGCGTGGGGGCGAGGAGATAGTCGGCGCCATTTCGGTCTTGCAATCGGAACAGGCTGTCGCCGTATTCGCTCCAGCGGCCACTCGCCTCGTACGCCTCGCGCGGCAGCAGCCCGGGAAAGTGGACCTCCTGGGCGCCGGCGGCCTCCATCTCCTCGCGTACTATCGCCTCGATCTTGCGCTTGACCTTGAGCCCGAGCGGCAGCCACGCGAAAATGCCCGGGGCCTGGCGGCGGATGTAGCCGGCACGGACGAGCAGGCGATGGCTCGCTACCTCGGCATCGACGGGATCTTCGCGGAGAGTACGGACAAAGAGCTGGGAGAGACGAGTAGACACCCGGCCAAGTCTAGGCGGGGCGGCGGAGCAGGGCACCCACTCCGAGCTGCTCGCCCCACCCCACCTGCGGAGGGGCAAGGTTCTGCTGTGCGGCGGGTCTCGCGGGAGCCGAAGCGTGCCCCGCTGCAGGGTGGGCCGCGCGCGACCCGCTACGCCGTGACGACGACGGGCGAGCCGGTCGCGCCGACGGGCATCTCGGCGGCCAGTCGATTGGCTTCCTCGATGAGGGTCTGCACGATGTCGGCCTCCGGCACGGTCTTGATGACCTCGCCCTTGACGAAGATCTGGCCACGGCCGTTGCCGCTCGCCACACCGAGGTCGGCCTCCCGGGCCTCGCCGGGTCCGTTGACGACACAGCCCATCACCGCGACGCGCAGCGGCACGGTCATCTTCTCGAGACCCTCCGTCACGTCGTTCGCAAGCTTGTAGACGTCGACCTGGGCGCGGCCGCAGCTCGGGCACGAGACGATCTCCAGCTTGCGCTCGCGCAGGCCGAGCGACTGCAGGATCTGCAGTCCCACCTTGACCTCCTGCGCGGGGGGCGCGGAGAGCGAGACGCGGATGGTGTCGCCGATTCCCTCGCCGAGCAGCACGCCGAAGGCCGTTGCGCTCTTGATGGTGCCCTGGAACTCGGGGCCGGCCTCGGTCACACCGAGGTGCAGCGGCCAGTCGCCGCGCTCGGCGAGCAGGCGGTAGGCCTTGACCATGGTGACAGGGTCGTTGTGCTTCACCGAGATCTTGAAGTCGTGAAAGTCGTGCTCTTCGAAGAGGCTCGCCTCCCAGACGGCACTCTCGACGAGGGCTTCTGGCGTGGCCTTGCCGTACTTCGCCAGGATGCTCGGCTCGAGTGACCCGGCATTGACGCCGATACGGATGCTGACCCCTGC
>JAODAY010000014.1 GCA_025463665.1 Microbacteriaceae bacterium | reverse complement strand
GGCGATGAAGAAGGGGTCGCCGTCGGGGTCGATGAGGAAGGCGCGCGCGACGAGGCCGTCGGCGATCTCCACCATGACCTCGACGTGCTGGAGCAGGTCGTCGCGGTGCCCGACCTCGTAGCGGGTGACGAACATGCCCGCGATGAGGTGGGCGACGATGGTGCGGTTGCTCTCCGTCTCGTCGAGGAGGTTGCGGTCGACGGCGTCGCCGAGGCGCAACCAGCGAAAGCCGGGTTCGGTGCGGAACAGCCCGGAGTAGAGCAGCACCGCCGCGGCCATCGCGTCCTGCCACTCGAGCGAGTCGTCCTGCATTATCACTGCCGCGCTGTCGATAAGCCTCGCGAGGTTGCGCTTGGCGAGTGCCCGGGCGATCGCCTGCATGCCGTCGAAGTAGCGGTAGATTCCGGGGCCGGACATGCCCACCCGCTTGGCGATGAGCGACGGCGTGATGTTGCCGTAGCCGACCTCGTCGATGAGGGCGGCGGTCGTGTCGAGGATGAGTTCGAACCGCAGTTCGCTGCGGTCCTGGCGCGGTACCCGTCGGAGGTGCGCCGCAGTGTTATCCGAGCCCATCGATCACCCCCTGTATCGCCTCGGTCCAACAGTAGCGGGAATGCGGGGCCCTCCCCGTGGGCGGCGCACGCCGCAATGTCCGCAATCGGCCGCGCACTGGGCATATTCTCGAGAGCATGTCGATAGATCGTTCCTCCCCGCAGACGGCGACCGGCGATCTCGAGGCCCAGGCCATCGCCACGGTTCGACGCTGGCTCACGGAGAGCGCCGATGTGACGCCCGACCCCAGCGCGGAGCGGCTCGCGGGCGTGCTGAAGGACCCCCGGGGTCTCGAATTCACCCTCGGTTTCGTCGACCGCGTCGTGCGACCGGAAGACCTCGGCGTTGCGGCGCACAACCTCGAACAGCTCAGTCACCGCATCCCGCGCTGTCTGCCGTGGAACCTGCGCCTCGCCATCACCGTCGGCGGGGGCTTCGCGACGCTGATGCCCCGACTCATCGTTCCGATCGCGCGGCGGGTGCTGCGACGCATGGTGGGGCACCTCGTGATCGATGCCACCCCGAAGCAGCTCGACACGACGCTGGCGAAGCTGCGCGAGCCGGGAGTGCGGCTGGCCCTCAACCTGCTCGGCGAGGCGGTGCTCGGCGAGGACGAGGCCGACCGACGGCTGCACGGCACGATGGAACTCCTCGCGCGCGACGACGTCGACTACGTGTCGGTCAAGGTGTCGTCGGTATCGAGCCAACTCTCGATGTGGGCCTTCGACGAGACCGTCGCGCGGGTCGTCGAGCTCCTCACTCCGCTCTACGAGCTCGCCGCGGCATCCCCGACACCGAAGTTCATCAACCTCGACATGGAGGAGTTTCACGACCTCGACCTCACCATCGCGGTGTTCGAATCGCTGCTCGACCAGCCGCAACTGCGCCGGCTCGAGGCCGGCATCGTGCTGCAGGCCTACCTGCCCGACTCCCTGCCCGCGCTCAAGCGGCTCACGGCGTGGTCGGCCGGGCGTCGCGCAACGGGCGGCGCCGGCATCACCGTGCGCCTCGTCAAGGGCGCCAACCTGGCCATGGAGCGCGTCGACGCGACGGTGCACGGGTGGCCACTCGCGACGTTCTCGAGCAAGGTCGAGACCGACGCACACTACAAGCGCCTGCTCGACTGGGCGCTCAGGCCCGAGCACACCGCCCACGTGCGCGTCGGCATCGCGGGCCACAACCTCTTCGACACCGCCTACGCGTGGCTCCTCGCCCGGGAGCGCCGCGTCGAGTCGCTAATCGACTTCGAGATGCTGCTCGGCATGGCCCCCGGCCAGCAGGAGGCCGTCAAGAACGACGTGGGCGGGCTGGTGCTCTACACCCCGGTCGTGCACCCGCACGAGTTCGACTCCGCCCTCGGCTACCTCGTGCGCCGGCTCGAAGAGAACTCCAGCACCGAGAACTTCATGAGTGCCGCCTTCGAGCTGGCGAGCGACGAGAAGCTGTTCCGTCGCGAACGCGACCGTTTCAGCGCCTCCCTCGCCGCCGCTGCAGACCCCGTGGTGCGATCCAACCGCACCCAGGACCGCACCCACCCCGTCGTCGAAGACGTGGAACCGCCGGTCGACGCGTTCACGAATGAGCCAGACACCGACCCTTCCATCGCCCCCAACCGCGCGTGGGGCCGCCGGGTGCTCGAGCGCAGCATGCGCTCCCAGCTGGGTGCCGGAACCATCGCCGCCTCCCGCATCTCCGACCTCGACGCGCTGCTCACCCGCATCGGCGCGACGGTGCACGCATCGGCGATCTGGGCGGCGCTGCCCGTCACCGACCGTGCCCGAATCCTGCACGACGCGGGCGACGTGCTCTCCGCCTTCCGCGGCCGCCTGGTCGAGGTCATGGCGAGCGAGACAGGCAAGACGATCGCCGAGGGCGACACCGAGGTGAGCGAGGCGGTCGATTTCGCCCACTACTACGCGGCGCAGTCGCTCGAATTGCATTCGATCCCGGATGCCACGTTCCGCCCGTCGCGCCTGATCGTCGTCACCCCGCCGTGGAATTTCCCCGTGGCGATCCCCGCGGGCTCGGTGCTCGCCGCGCTCGCCTCGGGCAGCGCCGTCATCATCAAGCCGGCCCCTCAGGCGAGACGCAGTGCCGCGGTCATGGTCGAGGCCCTGTGGGAGGCGGGCGTGCCGCGCGAGGTGCTCGTGCTGATCGACGTCGAGGAGGGCGAGCTCGGCCGCGAGCTCGTCGCGCACCCCGCCGTCGACCGGGTGATCCTCACCGGCAGCTGGGACACGGCGGAACTGTTCCGCTCATGGCGTGCCGAGCTGCCCCTGCTCGCCGAGACGAGCGGCAAGAACGCCATCATCGTGACGCCGAGCGCCGACCTCGACCTCGCGGTCGGCGACATCGTGCGTAGCGCGTTCGGCCACGCGGGACAGAAGTGTTCGGCTGCCTCCCTCGTAATCCTCGTCGGATCGGTAGCGAAGTCGAAGCGCTTCCGCCGCCAGCTCGTCGACGCCGTCTCCACGCTCCGGGTCGGGGTCGCGCAGAACCCGCTCACCCAGATCGGCCCGGTCATTGAACCGGCCGCGGGCAAGCTGCTGCGCGGCCTCACCGAGCTCGAGCGTGGGCAGCGCTGGCTCGTCAAGCCGCGGGAGGTGCCGACCTCGGGCGAAATGCAGCCAGGCCGACTGTGGACGCCCGGAATCCGTGCCGGCGTCGCAGCGGGCAGCGAGTTCCACCTCACCGAGTACTTCGGGCCGGTTCTCGGCGTTATGACC
>JAODAY010000009.1 GCA_025463665.1 Microbacteriaceae bacterium | reverse complement strand
GGGGCCGACATACTCGCCGAGTGCCGCGCCCTGCGCGACACGACGCTGCCTGACGGGCTGCCCGCCGGGAGGGCCGTGGCCACGACCGCCGGTCGGCTGCCCGCGCGCTGGGTGATCCACACCGTCGGGCCGGTCTACAGCGCGCGGGAGGACCGCGGCCAGACGCTCGCCTCGTGCTACCGGGAGTCGCTCCGCGTCGCCGACGAGCTCGGCGCGACGACCGTAGCCTTCCCCGCCATCAGCGCGGGTGTGTACGGCTGGCCCCTGCCTGACGCCGCGCGGGTGGCGATCGACGCGGTGCGAGCGGCCGAGTCATCCGTCGTCATCGTCACCTTCGTCTTGTTCGGCGACGAGGCGTTCGACACCTTCGAGCACGCACTCGCGCTCTGACCGTCAACGGGTGGCGTCGTCGGCGGGGTGGGTGCGAGCATGGGGCACATGACCAATCCACCGCTGCCGCTCGGCGCGCCCGCGGGATTCATCACCATCCACCGCGGGGAACTCGTCGCCGTCGCCATCGTCGGTGTCGTGCTCGGCCTGATCGCCCTGCTCTGGCCGGATGCCACGCTCCTGACCGTCGCGGTGCTCTTCGGCACCTACCTCGTCGTCTCCGGTCTCTTCCGCATCACGCTCGCCTTCGTGGCGCCGTTCGCGAGCACCGGGCTGCGGTGGCTGTCTGGAGTGCTCGGGGTGCTTATCGCGGCCGCGGGCGTCTACTGTCTGGTCAACCCCGGGCGATCCCTGATCGTGCTCGCGTTCATCATCGGCTTCGGGTGGATCGCGGAGGGTCTCATCGACATCGTGGCCGGGCTGCAGGGCGTCACCGTTCCGCTCTGGGTCGCTCTCCTGAGCGGCATCGTGTCGGTCGTGGCCGGCACCATCACGTTGACGCTGCCCAGGCTCGCGGTGACGACGTTCCTCGTGATCGGCGCCATCATGCTCATTGCCGTGAGCGTGACGACGCTTCTCACCCTGCCGCGCCGCAGCACGATCGCCTCGCGCTGACGATCGAGGCCCGATTCAGGGAACGATGACGATCTTGCCGCGCAGGTGGCCGGACTCCAGGTGCTCGAACGCCTGGCGCGTCTCGGCGATCGGGTAGGTCGCCTCGATGGGGATGACGAGCGAGCCCTCAACGACGAGCCGCGCGAGGGTCTCGAGCGTCTGCGTGTTGATCGGGCCGCGACCCACGCGCTCGATGCCGAACTCTTCCGGGTCCATGGCTATCGAATTGATGCGCGTGCGAGGCACGCCGAGGTCGATCGCCGCCTCGACGGTCTCGCGGCCGTGCTGGTCGAAGACGACGGAGACACCCGCAGGAGCGACGGCCCGCACCCGGTCGGCGAGGCCGTGGCCGTAGGCGACGGGAATCACCCCGAGCCCCTCGAGAAATTCGTGGTTCGCGGCGCTCGCCGTGCCGATGACCGTCGCGCCGGCGAGCCTCGCGAGTTGGGCGATGATCACTCCGACGCCGCCGGCGGCCGCGCTCACGAGCACCGTGTCGTCGGCGGTGACCCGCTGCGAGGCGACGGCGTCGTGCGCGGTCTGCCCCGCGAGTGCGAGCCCACCGGCGGTGACCCAGTCGAGGCCCGCGGGCTTGCGGGCCATGTTGTCAGGGTTCGTCACGGCCAGGGTCGCAACAGCACCGCTCACGACGTTGCCGAACACCTCGTCGCCGACAGCGAGGCTCGTGACTCCCTGCCCCAGCTTCTCCACCACGCCGGCGAGCTCACGACCCACCCCGGCGGGAAAACTGAATGCGGCGCTGCCCATCGTCATGCCCTCGCGGGTCTTGTAGTCGGACGGGTTCAGTCCGGCCGCCCTGACGGCGATGCGCACCTTGCCCGGCTTGGGCAGCGGCGCGTCGATGTTCTCGATTCGCAGAACCGAGGGCGGACCGAACTCGTGGTACCTGGCGGCGAGTGACATTCCGTCAGCCTACTGTCACGCGGCCGGACCGCTCCACGCGCCTAGGGTGAGCCGAGCCCGGTCACGGTGGAGGAGAAGATCGAGTAGGTGAGATAGCCCACGCCACCGCCGCCAAGGAGGAGGATCACAACCGTCCACGACATCTGGACGCGCCAGGCACGCGTCACCTCCCTGCGCACGGCCGAGAAGTCGGCGTGCAGCCGCTGCGGCTCCGTCGCCTGGGTATCGGCTGTGAACCAGGTGGTGTCCTGCCCCGCGGCGCGCACGATGAGCCGGATCTCGTCCTCCGAAAGGGACCGCGGCCGGGCCGCGAGCCACGCCGCGATCTCCGAGGCGCCGACCACGGCCACATCGCGGTGCTGCTCCTCGACCGTGATGCTCCTCGCCGCCACGACGGCGATCACGCCGCTGACCTCGACGGCGAGACCGGAGGCGTCACCGAGCAGACGCTCGACCAGCCCCATCTCGAATTCCATCTCCCGGATGTAGGGGTGTCGAACACCGGCGATGAGGAAGGTGCGCTGAGAGACGCGCACGACTTTTCCCGCGTGGCTGCGGGTGCCGACGATGAAGACTCCACCCGGGCCGACGATGAGGTGTCCGATATTGGGCACCCCGGCGGCGATGGGCAGGGAGTGGAACACCGTCCACTCTCGCCCCATTCGCGCGAGGGCTCCGCCGACTTCGGTGTCACTGACCGCGGCGTCGAACCACGGCCGGGAGTCCTCAGTCAGCGGACTGGCGCCGAAGAACCGGGCGAGCGCCGACCGGTCCGGCGCATCGGACTGCAGGCCGACGACCTCGAGAATCGGGGCGTGCCCGGGAATGTTGCCGTTCGCATTGCCCGTCGCTTCAGCCGACACCGTACCCAGACCGCCGGGAGAGGGATCGACGAATCGACGTCCTCGTGCGCGCAGCCCACGCTTCGTCATCGCCGTTTCCCCTGCCGGTCTTTCACATCACAGTGCCTGTAGCCCACAGTGCCGTGCCCGAAGGCACGGCACCAGCCCCAAGGTGAGGGGTGCCGCGCACCCCGCCGCGGATCAGTCAACGATGCCCTCGGGGAGCGTTCCCGTCGTGACGAGATGCAGCCGCTGTGTCGGGCGGGTCATCGCGACGTAGAGCGCGGCGGCGCCGCGCACGATCTCGCTCACGATGAGCTGGGGCTCTGCCACCACGACAGCGTCGAACTCGAGGCCCTTCGACTCCTGCGGGGTGAGTACCGCGACGACGCGATTGAGCCCCTCGGCACCACGGCCCACGATGTCGCCGAACCGTTCGCCCAGGCGGTCATTCAGTTCGCCGACGAGCGAGGCGCTCGCGATGACGGCGATGGTGCCGAGGTTGTCGATCGCCCGGTCGGCGTCCACGGCCTCCGCAACCGCCTGCGCGATATCGCTTGTGTGCACCACCGCGACCGGCCACTCGCTCGACCGCACCGAGCGCGACCTGGTGATCGTCAACCCGTGCGCGATCGCCATCGACTCCGCGGCCTCGGCGATCTGCGCCGGCGTGCGGTAGTTGACGGTCAGTTCTTCGAGCCGCCACTGGGTGCCGATGAGCGGCTCGAGGGCGTCGGCCCAGCTCGTCGCCGCGGCCGCCGCACTGGCCTGCGCCACATCGCCGACGATGGTGAATGACTTCTGCGGGCTGCGACGCATGAGCAGCCGCCACTGCATGGGAGACAGCTCCTGCGCCTCGTCGACCACGATGTGGCCGTATGCCCAGCGGCGGTCCGCCGCCGCGAGGTCGGCGGTCGATCCCCGCTCCACCGCGGCCTCGAAGCCGTCGGCGAGCGACTCGGCGTCGACCAGCCCGTCCACGCCCATGTTGCGGATGGCCTGCTCCGCGTTCTCGATGTCGC